>NZ_PQLP01000037.1:0-28311 GCF_002918965.1 Acinetobacter sp. ACNIH3
TGAAAACCTTCAAAATCCTTGCTGAGCGTTATCGAAATAGAGGTAAAAGGCTTGGTTTGAGATTCAATTTAATCGCTGGAATCTACAACTTGGAACTGAGCAAAAAATGATTTATGAAAGAGGTCTAATATAGAATAGATTAAGAGCTAAACTTAGTAATTCAATTAAATCTCGATCTTCTTTAGAACTTCTATATTTATTTAGTTTCTCGACAATTTGTCTGACAAAATCAGAAACAGGTTGTGCTCTCGAATATTCAGTCAGTTGATCATAATTCCTTAAGTCAATATTAGGATTAAGCACTTGTTCAGCAGTAATAATATAAGGGGAAAGGATTTTGACGGTATCTGAATATTCTTCAGAATTTAGCTCTACCTTTTCAGATATAGTTGACAATTCCATCATAAGATTCTTAAAATTTTTACTTTCAAAATTAAATGACATCTGAGTTCTACTTTTCTTTAATTTTCATCTAAATTCTTATAATTCAAATACTAAAATAACTCTATACATTTGTCTATCCATAAAATTTTACCTCTTCTCAAAGATTCTAATCATTATGAGTAGAATCTTTGATACAAAACATTTAAAACAAGAAATACCTCTGCGCCATCGGCAACACTTCCGCAGGCTCACAAGTCAGTAATTTCCCATCCGCCCGAACTTCATAAATTTCAGGGTCAACTTCCATCACAGGACAGTAAGTATTCAACTTCATATCTTTTTTCTGAATATCACGTGTGCCTTTACATGGACTAATCAACTTTTTCAGACCGAGCTTTTCATGCACACCTGCCTCAATCGCCACTTGTGATAAGAAAGTAATACAAGTGTTATGCACACCACGGGCATTCGCGCCAAACATCGGACGATAATGCACAGGCTGCGGTGTTGGAATAGACGCATTAATATCGCCCATTGGCGCAGCTGCAATCATGCCACCCTTAATAATCATGGATGGTTTTACCCCAAAAAACGCAGGTTTCCACATGATTAAATCGGCAAGTTTACCAACTTCCACCGAACCAATTTCATGACTTAAACCATGGGTAATCGCAGGGTTAATCGTATATTTGGCAATATAACGCTTTACACGATTATTATCATGCGTGGCATTGTCACCCTCCAAAGGTCCACGCTGCACTTTCATTTTATGTGCGGTTTGCCATGTGCGAATCACGACTTCACCAACGCGCCCCATTGCTTGTGAGTCTGATGACATCATGGCAATTGCGCCCAAGTCCTGCAAAATATCTTCCGCTGCAATAGTTTCACGGCGAATACGACTTTCCGCAAATGCCACATCTTCAGAAATTGCAGGATCTAAATGATGGCAAACCATCAACATATCCAAATGCTCATCAATAGTGTTGATGGTATACGGACGAGTTGGATTGGTCGAAGATGGTAAGACATTCGGCTGACCAATGGCTTTTAAAATATCAGGCGCATGTCCACCGCCCGCACCTTCGGTATGGTACGTGTGAATGGTCCGGTTTTTAAATGCTGCCAAAGTTTCTTCTAAAAAACCGCTTTCATTTAAAGTGTCGGTATGAATCGCCACCTGTACATCATACTGATCTGCTACGGTTAAGCAGTTATCAATAGCTGCAGGTGTTGAACCCCAATCTTCATGCAATTTTAAACCGACCACACCCGCTTTAATTTGCTCGGCTATCGGCTCAGGCTGACTTAAATTTCCTTTACCGAGTAAACCAATATTCATCGGTAAATCATCAATGGCTTGTAGCATAGTCGAGATATGCCACGGCCCCGGTGTCACAGTAGTTGCCGATGTGCCTGCCGCAGGCCCTGTACCACCGCCGATCATGGTGGTCACACCCGACATTAGTGCCGTTTCCACTTGTTGCGGGCAAATCCAGTGAATATGGGTATCGACACCACCTGCCGTTAAAATCTGCCCCTCACCTGCAATGACTTCGGTTGCAGCACCCAATGGAATAGTAATATCAGGCTGAATATCAGGGTTGCCTGCTTTACCAATTTTCCAGATACGGCCATTTTTCAAACCAACATCTGCTTTGACAATACCCCACCAATCGACAATCAGCGCATTGGTAATCACAGTATCAGCAACGTCATCGGCTAAAAGCTGAGATTGCCCCATGCCATCACGAATGACTTTACCGCCACCAAATTTGACCTCTTCCCCATAGGTGGTGAGGTCTTGTTCCACTTCAATAAACAGTTCGGTGTCGGCTAAACGGACACGATCGCCAACTGTTGGACCAAACATTTCCGCATAAGCGCGGCGTGACATTTTCATTTTATAAGTATTCCTTTAGTCCAACTTGCCCATGACCCGACCTGCAAAGCCATACACTTCGCGCTTACCGGCTAAAGCCACCAATTCAATATCACGGCTTTGTCCAGGCTCAAATCGAACGGCTGTTCCTGCTGCAATATTTAAGCGATAGCCATGGGCTTTTTCGCGGTCAAATTGCAAAGCATCATTGGCCTCGGCAAAGTGAAAATGTGAACCCACCTGAATCGGACGATCACCCGCATTAGCCACGGTCATCTTTAAGGTTTGTCTACCCACATTCATTTCAATATCAGTATCTGGCGTAAAAATTTCACCTGGAATCATATGATGCTCCTAGACAATCGGTTGATGCACAGTGACGAGCTTAGAGCCATCAGGAAAGGTCGCTTCAACCTGAACTTCGGCAATCATTTCAGGTATACCGTCCATCACGTCTTCACGTTTCAGCAAAGTCGTGCCGTAGTGCATCAACTCGCTCACGCTCATACCATCACGTGCACCTTCCAGTAAAGCAGCAGAAATAAAGGCAATGGCTTCCGGGTAATTCAATTTTAGCCCGCGTGCCTTACGGCGCTCTGCCACTAGTCCTGCAGTAAAAATCAGCATTTTGTCTTTTTCAGTCGGATTTAGTTCCATGTCTATTTCCTATTTCTTCAATATTTTTAATGCAAAATGTGTGCAAATTCATTCAGTATTCCTTCTCCTGAACGAGCTTTTAAGCATTGCTTTAAAAGCGACGTGCAAGTGAGGCTTAGGGTGAGGTGAACCTTCATTGTCATAACCCCTCCCTCTAGCTCCCTCCCAAAGGGAGGGACAATGAAAATAAATTTCCTTCTCCTTTTAGGAGATGAGTAACACTGCTACACAAAGGAAAGGTAAAAATAGTTAATCCTCTCTTTTACGAGTCGAACGATTCTTTAATCTCCCCAAATCCCTCTTTGAGAAAAAGAGATTTTCTCCTCCCTTTATCAAAGGAAGGTCGGGAGGGATTACGTTCGCCAAATCCTCGGAAACTCTTCATCTAGTCCAAACCAGTAACGACGCAGTCGTGCACGAATCGCAGCAAATGCATCATGACACTGGCGCACGTCATCCCCGAGATAACGCGCCGTCAGCACATCATCCAGTAGTGTTAATGTCACCGGCACATCCATACGCATGATGAGTTCACGAATCAGATCGATGTGCTCATCCAGATAAAAACTTGCACGATATTTTTCAGGCGGTACAGCCCATAGACTGCCCATCACAGCATGTCCATTCATACCCAGACAGGAGTTTAACCAGCGATCCTGTCCGGAGAATTTCAACTGATCTGCAACCAATAGCTTTGCACCGCGATACAGTAGAAAACGGCTGCGATAACCACCCTGCTCAAACTGCTCGTATCTTGCCTGACGGCCAATCACCAGCATGTCCCAGCCAATAAAACTGGCAGTTTGATCTAAATGAATGGTGGTGGACGCATGTGCATTGGCACCATCAAATAACATGGTTTCCTGCGGCAGCCATTCAAAAATCCCCTTTTCTTCCACACGAATATCAATATGCTGATAGGCCTGTTTCAGATTGGTCTTGTACCATTTACCTGCACCTGGTGTGGTCACCAGTCCGTGCGCATTTGCTCCGACGCGCATATCGAAACTCAGGTGATCTCCTCCGGCAATTCCGGCAGGTGGATGTACAATAATTGCATGACAGACTCCGGTTTTTTCAGGCCACAGCATTTTTTGCACACGAACCGGCCCCTCATGCTTGCGATGCTGCAGAATGGTTCGTCCATTACTGCAATCTGCCTCGAAACCCAGTTGCAAACGTGCAAACCAGAGTTTTGCTGCTGAGCCGCGTTCTGCTTCTACCACGCTATTCATTTCGTTGTGCACTTATCCTGACTAACCACCCTAAGCCTTAAACAGACCTTGTTTTTCGATAAATTCAATAATTTGCTCAAGACCATCTTTGGTTTTCATATTGGAAAATAAAAATGGTTTCTCGCCACGCATACGTTTTGCGTCTTGATCCATAACATCCAGATTTGCACCCACCATCGGTGCTAGGTCGGTTTTATTAATGATCAGTAAGTCCGATTTGGTAATACCGGGGCCACCTTTACGTGGAATCTTTTCACCACCCGCAACATCAATCACATAAAGCGTTAAGTCTGAAAGTTCTGGGCTAAATGTCGCGGCCAAGTTGTCGCCACCACTTTCAATAATGATCAGCTCCAGTCCGTCAAACTTTTCACACAGGTCATCAATTGCAGCGAGGTTAATCGAGGCATCTTCACGAATCGCAGTATGGGGACAGCCACCAGTTTCAACACCGACAATACGGTCAGGCGACATCGCTTCATTACGGGTCAGGAAGTTCGAATCTTCCTTGGTATAAATGTCATTGGTGACCACGGCCATGTTGTATTTATTTCGCAAGGCCTGACACAAATTCAGGGTTAAAGCAGTTTTACCTGAACCCACTGGGCCACCGATTCCAACGCGTAATGGACTACGTTCTGACATAATTTTTCCTTTAATTTTTAAGATCTAAATAAACGGGAATATTGATTTTCATGGCGCATACTCAGCATGGCGTAATTCGGCAAAGCGCTACTCATCTCATCATCACTCAGGTTAATGGCACGCTCGATAAGTGCCGGAATTTCTCCATGCAGATGCCAGAGAATCCGCTGGCCACTCATTTGCCCCAAAGGCACTGTTTTCACAGCGGCTAATACCTGATTTTCCAGAACAGCAAATGCATAAGCAGTCAGGACATCATCGACTTCTAAATGTAATTCGCCACACAACTGGGCATAGACTGGAACGTAGCCATACTGTTTTTTGACTTTTACTGGTCGCTTGAGTACATCGCGAATCCAGGCATTCAGTGAAAATGCCAGCTGCTGGGATTCTGCCAGTAATTCCTTACTTTCACGGCTTGCCCTGTAAATTTCAGCCCAATACTGAAATATGATTTCATCGTCATAATTTTGCATTAAGCGTTTTAAAATTGGCAGTTCGAACCGCAGCAATAGCATTTCCAACACTTCATTAAAGTAGGCAATGCTGGAAGCTTCGTCATGAATCAAGCCGGTATCAATCGCACTTTCAACCCCTTGTGAATAGCAATAAGCGCCGACCGGTAGTGCCGTCGAAGACAGGGTTAGCAGGCTGAGTAGTTGCGAGGCCTTAATGTGCGACATGATGCAATGACTTGATTGGGCTTAAACGGTGATCATGCTGGTGCTGTGCATAAGCGCCGCTCTCTGGTTCAAACGGATGTTGTACGGTATCTACACGTAAACCCAAACCTTCAACCATTTCAGCCAGTACATGATCCGGTTCAAAATACAGTGCCGTTGGGGTCAGCATGAGTGGCACATGACGGTTACCCAGGTGATAGGCTGCCTTTAAAAGATCAAATTCATGATCTGCAGTGACCTGCATCAAGGTTTCTGGCTTGGCATTAACACGCAATAATTCACCATGATCGGTGGCGATGACTGAACCACTACGTAAAATCCCGGTACGTGGCAGGTCTGCACCAATATCGGTGCCATTTTTTAGCGTAGCGCGGAAACGGCTTTTTTGACGCGTATCAAAGCTGAGTTCAATGCTTTCAATATCAGTAGAGTGACTGGCATCTTCCAGACGTTGGGTAAAAATCTTCATCTTGGCCCTATATGCATCAATTTGATTCATCACGTTCCAAAGCGGAACAATTGATCAAAAAACAAAAAATATTGCATCAAAATAAAGCATTTATCGTGCCAAGATATTGGATTCAATTTTCTTACATAAAAATTACGAATGACATTTCACCTATCTTCAACTGCGGCTAAAATATAAGAGCAGCCAGCTGAGTTAATAGTTTAGTTGGTTTGATTTAAATAGCTGAATTATTTAATTTTATTTAAATGATATGCTAGCAACTGGATTTAAGTAAAACTACTCGGGCTTAGCGGTTCCACGCTTTTCACGGAGTGAAAATGAAATATTTTGAATGTCCCAAATGTGAGCATCAGATCTTTTTTTATTCTACTGAATGCCATCACTGCAAATCTCCGATTGGTTATATCGCATCGGAAAAGGACATGTGCACTTTTGAAAAAATCAGTGAAGATGAGTGGATTCCGCTGAAATCAGAATATCGTGCCACGCACTATAAGCCTTGCTATAACTATACCCATTATCAGGTCTGTAACTGGATGATTCCGGGCGATTGCGATGAGGACTACTGCGAGTCCTGTCAGCTGACCCATATCATTCCCAATCTGGATGATCCCGACGTTATTACCTACTGGCGGCGACTTGAAGAGGCCAAACGGCGCTTTTTATATCTTACCCAGCGCATGAATATGATGCCGCGTCCAAAACGTACAGATGATGATGTATTTGGTTTGCGTTTTCACTTTTTATTGCCTATGGATGGTAAGCCAGTGTTAACCGGGCATGCCAATGGTCTGATCACTATGAATGCCATTGAAGCAGATGTGGTGTATCGGGAAACCACGCGTATTGATATGGGTGAAAATTATCGCACTCTTTTGGGTCACTTCCGCCATGAAAGTGGGCATTTTTATTTCAGTATCATGCAGCATCTTCATCCAGAACTAATTGAAGAATTTAGATTTTATTTTGGTGATGAACGTCAGAATTATGCTACTGCGCTGCAGCGCCATTATGAAGAAGGTGCGCCAGAAAATTGGCAAGAAAAATATATCAGCACCTATGCGACGGCACACCCATGGGAAGATTGGGCTGAAACCTGGGCGCATTATCTGCATATTATGGACACTCTGGAAACCGCTTTTTATGGTGGTCTGCGTGTTGATGGAAATGGTAAAACCTTGGCCAGCATGTCCTTTAATGAATGCCCGATTGGCGGCAAAGACATTGAACACATTCTGGATAACTGGATCACTTTAACGTTTAACCTGAATGCCCTGAATCGTAGCATGGGACTGGAAGATGCCTATCCGTTTACGCTTACCGAAGTGGTGAAAAACAAGCTGCGCTTTATTCATAGTCATGTACTGGACAAAGCATTTAAAGAAGCTGAGTCAAAATTACCCGGCTAAAATCGCTGCCCCGTCACGTTATAAAACAATGAGAATTATCTTCTAAATTGCCGTTTAGCCACCAGATCCTGGTCATTTTCATGAATTTAGCCAGTAAATGATCAATTATCAGACAATTTTATTACCATGCACGACCATAGTTTGATATTCATTTAATCTGAAAATAATTAGGCTGTTATTGTTCTTTTTCGACACGTTAGTAAAGATAAGATGAGTAGTGTAAGACAACAGAACTTTCTTCTGCGTAAAGAAAAAATTCTTAGCATGGCCGAGAGCCTGCTTCTGGATAATAACGAAGACATTACCCTGAATGAACTTGCCAGTGAAATGGATATTGCCAAGGGGACCATTTACAAGCATTTTAAAAGCAAAAACCAGCTATATCTAGAACTAATTATTTTAAATGAACAGCGTCTTTTAGAGATTTCCAAACGTTTTAATACTGACTTACGGACTTATGTATCGGAATATATGCTTTATCATTTGCACAATTCCAATCGAACCATTTTGCTGCATATGATTGAGGAGCGCCTGACCAATACTGAAAAAGGCCTGAAAGAGCTGTTTCAGGAACTGTATCAGGTCCGTGAAGAACGGATTCTGAGTATCCGTGACCTTACTCGTGAATATCTGGATGCCAATAACAGTAGCATGTCGATCCGGGATTATCTGTCTTTTATCTGGACAGTGACCTATGGCGCTTCCCTGTTACTGAATTCAACCAGCTATCAAAAAGCTATCGGTTCTCGTGAAAGATTGATTGAACTCTATGTCAATCAAGCTTTAATGATTGCACCCAACAATACCTCTGCATAAAAAAGCCTGACACACAGGTCAGGCTTGCTTTCGTAGCGCTACTTATACTGCTACAGGTGGAAAACCGTCTTCAGTCAGTGCGGCAACGATTTCATCCTGATGTACGCCAGTTTCTACTTCAACCAGCTTTTGCTCTACGTCAATTTCAACACGTGCATGTTCATCCAGATCCTTGATGGTCGCAGTAACACTACGTGCACAACCGCCACAGGTCATATTTTCAATACGAAATTTCATGCGCTTATCTCCTTAGGAATAATTTATTCTAACTTGAAGTTGAGTGATGGCTGGAGGGTGGATTTGTATCCAGTCCCTGCTCGATATCTTTTAAAATTGCACAATCTGCACGCTCATCACCAGCACAGCGCGCGACCGATTGCT
Source organism: Acinetobacter sp. ACNIH3 (assembly GCF_002918965.1). Classification (NCBI taxonomy): domain Bacteria; kingdom Pseudomonadati; phylum Pseudomonadota; class Gammaproteobacteria; order Moraxellales; family Moraxellaceae; genus Acinetobacter; species Acinetobacter sp. ACNIH3. The sequence continues at coordinate 8,562 of NZ_PQLP01000037.1, forward strand.
TCAAAATTTTGACCATGGCCTGCATATCCTGAATTTTCTGTTCCAGTATAGTGATATGTTTTTGTGCCAGCTGTTTGACTTCACTGCTCTGCCGCACTTCATTCTGCCATAGCCCTAACAACTCTTTCATCTGTTCCGAGGAAAATCCCAGCTCGCGTGCATGCTGGATAAAACCGAGCATACGGATATCAGCATCGCTATAGTCACGATAGCCACTTTCACTGCGTTTCGGCGCAGGTAACAGACCAATCTCTTCATAATAGCGAATCATTTTGGCCGAGATACCGGATCGTTTGGCGGCTTGTCCAATATTCACTGATTTACTCCTGTGCTGATAGTGGCTGATATAGCTTTAAACGCAAGGCATTGCTAACAACAAATACTGATGACAAAGCCATTGCACCTGCGGCAAACATTGGCGAAAGCAGGATGCCAAAGAATGGATACAGGATACCCGCAGCAATTGGGATCAATGCAATATTATAGACGAAGGCCCAGAACAGGTTCTGTCGAATATTCTTGATGGTGGCCTGACTGATGCCAATGCCGGTGGCGACATGCTGCATATTATCGGACATCAGCACTACATCTGCTGCTTCAATTGCAACATCAGTCCCCGTACCAATCGCCATGCCGACATCTGACTGCGCGAGTGCCGGTGCATCGTTAATACCATCACCCACAAAGGTTACAATGCCATGCTCTTTTTGCAGCATTTTTACGGCATCAACTTTTTCATGAGGTAAGACTTCAGCAATTACATGATCAATCTTGAGTTGTTGTGCTACCGCATTCGCCGTATGTGGATTATCACCCGTAATCATTGCGACTTTTAGACCTTGACGATGCAATTCTTCAATGGCTTTAAAGCTGGTATCTTTAATCGGATCAGCTACAGCAATAATGGCTGCCAGTTTTCCATCGAGCGCTGCATACAGCGGTGTTTTGCCTTCTTGTCCCAATTTAGAGGCTATTCCAGCAAAGTACTCGGTATTTAAACCCAGCTGTTGCATCAATCGTTCAGCACCAATCTGGATATCCTGATTATTGATCTGTGCTTTGATCCCGGCACCAGTAATCGAATCAAATTCACTTACTTCGATTAATTCGATCTGCTGCTCTTTTGCTGCCTGCACAATCGCATAGGCAATCGGATGTTCAGACTTGGCTTCTACCGAGGCGATCAGTTGTAAAACCTGCTGTTCATTAAAACCTTCTAGCACCTGAAAATCAGTCATGACAGGTTTTCCTTCCGTCAGTGTTCCGGTTTTATCGACTGCTACAACTTTAGTTTGCTGCAATAACTGTAGAGCTTCGCCTTTACGGAACAGTACCCCCATTTCTGCCGCACGACCGGTACCGACCATAATCGAGGTCGGTGTTGCCAGGCCCATGGCACATGGACAAGCAATAATCAGAACTGCCACAGCATTAACCAGTGCATAACTCAATTGTGGCTCAGGACCAAGCAGGAACCAGACCATAAAGGTCAATAAAGCCAGACCCATTACCGCAGGCACAAACCATAAGGTAACTTTATCTACAGCTGCCTGAATCGGCAGTTTGGCACCTTGCGCCTGCTCGACCATTTTAATGATCTGCGCTAGTACTGAATCTTCACCCACGGCGGTCGCACGGATTTGTAGGATTCCATTCTGGTTAATAGTGCCGCCAACAACTTTATCATCAATATTTTTGGCTATAGGCACCGGTTCACCCGTCACCATCGCTTCATCGACATAGCTATGACCGGAAGTCACTACACCATCTACTGCGACTTTTTCACCCGGGCGAATTTCGATGATCATATCCTGCTGGACTTCGGAAATGGGCAGGTCCAACCATTGTCCATCCTGTAAGACACGTGCGGTTTTAGGCTGCAGGCCAATCAGATATTGAATCGCCTGTGAGGTTTTACCTTTGGCACGTGCTTCTAGGTAGCGACCTAACAGGATCAAGGCAATAATGACCGCTGCCGCTTCAAAATAGACATGTACGGTGGCTTGCGGCAATAAAAATGGGAAGAATGTTGCGATAACAGAAAACAGATATGCTGCCGCTGTACCTACCGTTACCAGCGAGTTCATGTCAGGTGCCAGTCGCAATAAGGCTGGAATCCCATGCTGGTAGAAACGCCGCCCCGGAAACAATAATACCAAAGTGGTCAGTACAAACTGGATATACCAGCTGTTCTGCGTACCAATATTATGCGCAACAAAATGATGGAAGGACGGAAGCAGATGTGATCCCATTTCCAGAATAAATACTGGTAATGCCAGCACCAGGGCAACCCAAAGATCACGATACAATGAAGCTGTTTCTTCAGCTTTTTTCTGCTGGAAATTCTGCTGTTCGGTGAAATTCACTTTTGCAGTTTTTAGCTGTGCCTCATAACCGGCTTTTTTAACTGCTTGGATCAGATTAGCAATATTCAGGTTTGAACCAAAAACCTGTACCGTTTCAGTGGCCAGATTCACACTAGCCGCAGTGACACCTTCAACTTTATTGAGTGCTTTTTCCACCCGAGCGACGCAGGATGCACAAGTCATCCCTTCAATGTTTAGTTCAAGCTGATCTGCTTTGACATCAAAACCGGCTTTCTGAATGGCTTTGACCAAGGCCTGCTGCTGTAAAGAACTGACTGCAGTGACATAAGCCTTTTCGGTAGATAGATTCACATTGGCTTCCAGCACTTCTGGAATTTTTTTGAGGGCTTTTTCAATTCGGGCAGCACAAGAGGCACAGCTCATGCCTTCAATATCCAGTTCGAATTTCTGTTGTTCCACCTTAAAGCCAGCACGCTCTATTTTCTGGATAATCTCCGCACAGGGAATCACATGATCGGCACTAATCGATACCTTTTCCGTAGACAGATTGACATGAGCCGAAACTACGCCTTCAATTTTCTTTAAAGCCTTTTCTACCCGTGCCACGCAAGAAGCACAGGTCATACCTTCAATCTGTACAGTCGTTTGATACAGTTGAGTATTCGACAGTTCCTGCATGGCACATCTCCTTCATATTATTGATGGTTTGAATCTAGCTTATAGCTTAAACCTTCCCATAGTTGGAAGGTCAAGTCTTTATGTGAAAATAAAAAAGCCCGGATCATAAACCCGGGCTTTTAACGTATTGCCAAATACTTGCTGAAAATTATTCTGCAGAAATATCTTCAAATAATATCGATGACAGGTAACGTTCACCACCATCTGGCAAAATCACCACAATGTTTTTACCTGCATTTTCAGGACGTGCTGCAAGTTGTGCAGCCGCAGCCATCGCCGCACCACTTGATATACCCACCAGAATCCCTTCTTGCGATGCCGTTTTACGTGCCCATTCCACTGCCGTAGTACTGTCAATTGCAATGACTTCATCTACCAGATCAAGATCAAGGTTACCAGGAATAAAGTTCGCACCAATCCCCTGAATTTTATGTGGTCCAGGCGTCAATGATTCACCGCGTTTCGCCTGAGCAATGATCGGTGACTCAGCTGGCTCAACGGCAACTGAATAGATCGGCTTATTACGGACTTTTTCGAAGTAACGTGAAATACCTGAAATGGTACCACCCGTTCCTACACCAGCGACCAGAATATCAACATTACCGCCAGTCGCTTCCCAGATTTCTGGGCCAGTCGTTTCTTCATGAATTTTCGGGTTAGCCGGGTTTTCAAACTGTTGTGGCAGGAAATATGTTTCAGGCTGTTCAGTCACTAGACGAACCGCTTCATCTACTGCACCTTTCATGCCTTTCGCAGGTTCAGTCAAAATCAGGTTAGCGCCAAAGGCTTTGACCACTTTACGGCGCTCTACACTCATGCTGGCTGGCATGGTCAGCGTAAGTGGATAGCCTTTTGCTGCAGCAACGAAAGCCAGTGCAATGCCGGTATTGCCACTGGTTGGTTCAACAATGTGCATGCCTGGTTTTAACTTGCCAGATTTTTCAGCATCTGCAATCAGCGCTGCACCAATACGGCATTTCACCGAAAATGCCGGGTTACGGCTCTCAACTTTCGCGAGTACAGTCGCCCCGCCTGTGATGGCACGGTTAATGCGCACAAGAGGTGTATTGCCAATGGCTTCTGAATTGTTACTGTAAACCGCTATTCCCAGATTGTTGGGCGTAGGAAATGCTGCATCTGTACTCATTAGTATATCCCTGATGTTATTAGCTTGAAGTGCACTATCATCATACAAGTATTTTCAGATTTTGTAGAAGAAAGTGGAATCTGCACTCTATTATGGCAAATCAACTGTTATATAAGTTATTAATATACAATAAAAATAACTGATTATTTAATGTTAAATATATAATTTTTATTGATATTTAAATTCACAAAAAGCCATAAAAATAAGTGATTTTTACCAAATGTTTAATGATTCAGGCCTTTATAATCATTCGCGCTGTATTTTATCTCTATGGACATTCTGAATGAATACCGATCTTGAAATCACCACCATGCGTGATTCAGCTGATCAGGTGGTTGGCATCCTGAAATCTCTTGCAAACACTGACCGTCTCATCATCCTATGTCATCTTTACCAAGCGGAACTCAATGTTTCACAAATTGAAAATCTCACCCACATCCAGCAACCTACACTTTCCCAGCAATTGATGATGTTACGTAAAAGTGATGTGGTCAGTACCCGCCGCGATGGTAAGCAAATTTTCTATTCTATTAAAGATCAGAATCTGGTGGTCATCCTGAATACGCTGTATCAATTGTACTGTGCAAAAGCTTAAGCATTTTATCTAGAGTCTAAACATTCCTCTTGGCACTGGAGATGATCTTCAATGTGTAGATCATCTCTTTGAGACAGAATCATTGCTAAGAACTGGTCAGGTCATTTTTTATATGAGGGTTGATCAAGCTCCTCTTTTATCCATGATTTCTTAGCAGAAAATGTGCATAATATATCTATATTTTTGATTTAGACTTTTATATGTCCAATTCGAAGCCAAAACTGCTGCAATTATTACCGGCCTGGTCATGGTTAAGTCATTATAGTCCGGTTAAATTCAAGTCCGACGTGCTGGCTTCGTTAATTGTGGTTGCCATGCTGGTGCCACAAGGTATGGCGTATGCCATGCTGGCTGGATTGCCGCCGATCATGGGACTATATGCCAGTATTCTGCCTATGATTCTGTACGCGATGCTAGGCAGTAGCAGTACCTTGTCGATTGGTCCTGTAGCCATCATTTCCATGATGACCTTCGCCACGCTGAATCCTTTATTTGAAGTCGGTTCACCTGTCTATATCGAAGCAGCAACTTTATTGGCGCTGATGGTCGGAATCATTTCCCTATTATTAGGCTTAATGCGTTTTGGTTTTTTGATTCAGCTGATTAGTCACCCGGTGATTCAGAGTTTTATTATTGCTTCTGCGCTGCTGATTGCGGTTGGACAGTTTAAGTTTCTGGTCGATGTGCCATTACAAGCTAATAATCTTCAGCAATTTGTGTTTAGCCTGCTGGAATATCTCCATCTGATTCACTGGCCAAGTCTGGTTTTTGGGCTGCTGTCCATTGGCCTGCTGATCTATCTTCCAAAAATTCTGAAATCCCAGTCTGTACAAAGCCGGATCGGATCGACTGATTTTCTGGTGCGTGCTGTACCATTAATGCTAGTCGCTTTAGGTATTTTGGCTGTGGTGTATCTAAATCTGCAAACACAAGGGATCAAAACGGTAGGTGCAATTCCTTCCGGATTTCCACCTTTAAGTTTTCCACACTGGAACTGGGATTTAGTGCTCACCTTGCTGCCAGGCGCGACCATGATTGCGATGATCAGTTTTGTGGAATCGCTGTCTATCGCGCAAGCAACAGCATTACAGCAACGTAGCCAGCTAAACAGTAACCAGGAACTGATTGCACTGGGTATTGCCAATATTAGTGCCGGAGTCAGTTCTGCCTTTCCAGTTACTGGTAGCTTGTCACGTACTGTGGTCAACGCAGATGCTGGTGCCAGAACGCCAATGGCGGGTGTACTGTCTTCTCTGCTGATTATTTTGGTCAGCCTGTTTTTTACTGGTTTCTTTGAAGAGCTGCCACTGGCGATTCTTGCCGCCACGATCATTGTATCGATCTGGAAACTGGTTGATTTCCAGCCCTTTATGAATGCTTGGCGCTATTCCAAAGCAGACGGGATTGCCATGTGGGTAACTTTCTTTGGTGTGGTGCTGATTGATATCTCGACAGGTCTGATTATTGGCATTATTTCCACCTTCGTGCTGATGCTGTGGCGTATTTCCCGTCCGCATATTGCAGTAGTCGGCCTGATTGAAGGCACCCAGCATTTCCGCAATGTGCAGCGCCATCAGGTGCTGACCTCAGATCAGGTGCTTTCCTTGCGTATTGATGAAAATCTAAGCTTCTTGAATGCTAATGCCTTTAAGGGCTTTTTGATTAATGCGGTCAGTGATAAAGACCAGCTTAAGCATGTCATTTTGAACTGTTCCAGTATCAGTGCTATTGACCTTAGTGCTCTGGAAATGCTGGAAGATCTGAATACAGAACTGTCCAAACTCAATATTCGTCTACACTTTGCTGAAGTGAAAGGACCAGTCATGGATCGCTTACAGGAATCCAAATTGCTTAAACATCTCAGTGGACGGATTTATCTGACGCACTATCAGGCAATTCGGGATCTCACCCCCGATCTGTTTAATGATCACAGTAAAGATTATTCCATTTAACTCGTTTGACTATTCCAGGAACAACGTGATTAATTTTGAAGGCATCTCGTAGTATCAGCAAAATTGATCACTTTTTTAAGAGCATTTCTATAATAAATATATGGTATACATTTTCATCCTAAAATTTCATCTAAGATCTAATTTTGCGTAAAATATAGACAAAAAATACAGATGGTTTTCTATAATTATCATTTATTTTCATAAACTTATATTTAAACTGAAAATATATTTTAAGCACATAGAATTTTAAGTATAAAATAACGCAAATTTTTTCCGCATTTAGCCCTCGTAATTTACACAAGGCAACCTTATGTTCTCTGCCCTTTCGCGTATGAGTTTAGTCTCCCGAATCATCATTGCCATTATACTTGGTATTGGTGTCGCGCTGGTTTTTCCAGAATATGCGCCCTACCTCAGTCTGCTAGGCGACCTTTTTATTAAAGCTCTTAAATCTGTCGCTCCTGTCCTCGTTTTCATTTTAGTTCTAGCTTCCATTGCTAACTTTAAAGTGGGTCAAGGCAACTCCCGTATGCGCCCGATCATGTACATGTATGCGATCGGCATGTTCCTGGCCGCAGTGAGTGCTGTAATTGCCAGTATCATGTTTCCAAGTACGCTGTTCCTGGACGTCGCTGCACAAGGTGACTTACAGCCACCAGGCAGTTTAAGTGAAATCCTGAAAAATCTGCTGCTTAGCTTTGTTGCGAACCCGGTGGTTGCAATTGCTGAAGCGAACTTTATTGGTATTCTGGCTTGGGCAGTGGCCCTGGGTATTGCATTCCGTCATGCATCTGAAACCACTAAAACCGTATTAAATGATGCAGCAAATGCCATTAACCATGTGATCCGTCTGGTAATTAGCTTTGCACCTGTCGGTATTTTTGGTCTGGTAGCAGTTACTTTTGCCGAAGCGGGTCTGGAAACTTTAGAAAGCTACGGTCATTTGCTGGCAGTATTGCTTGGTACGATGGCCTTCGTAGCACTGGTAGTGAATCCATTACTGGTTGCATTGGTAACACGTGCCAATCCTTATCCACTAGTCTTTACCTGCTTACGCGAAAGTGGCATCACTGCATTCTTTACCCGTAGCTCAGCTGCAAATATTCCAGTAAATCTGGATCTGGCGAAACGCTTAGGTGTGTCTGAATCCACTTCAAGTGTAGCCATTCCACTAGGTGCAGCCATCAATATGGCAGGTGCATCTGTGACCATTACCGTGTTGTCGCTTGCAGCAGTAAATACGTTAGGCATTCATGTTGATTTTACCACCATGATTATTCTGTCTGTGGTTGCAACTGTTTCTGCATGTGGTGCTTCTGGTGTTGCCGGCGGTTCATTGCTGCTGATTCCAGTTGCATGTGGCCTGTTTGGTATTTCTTCTGATATCGCAATGCAGGTCGTTGCAATCGGTATGGTGATTAGCGTATTGCAGGATTCAACTGAAACTGCACTCAACTCATCAACTGATGTTTTATTTACTACAGCTGTAGACCGCGCATCTAATTGATCTTATATTGATAATTCAATATTTTGCCAATAGATGTTGAGTTCTTATGCCATTACAGCGTTTACCCATCTGGGTTCAACTGGGTGCATTTTTTCTTGCCGTAAATGCCGGCATGATTAATGTACTCGGTCTGGTTACTCTCCTGCACCAATCCGTTTCCCATATGACCGGCAATATCAGTATGCTGGCCATGGCACTGGTGCAATGGCAGCCTGAACAGATTCTCTATCTGTGCCTGGTTACTGCGTGTTATGTCATTGGCTCAATGTATAGCGGTCTTATCTTGGGAAATAGCCACTTTCAGCTAGGCCGCCGTTATGGATATCCGCTCAGTCTGGTGGCTCTTTTTATTATCCTGTGCTGGATCTTACTACCATATTTTCCTCATTATGGCTTGCTGTGGGCCTGTGTGGCGATGGGTGTGCAAAATGCCATGGTCAGTCACTATAAAGGCACGATTATCCGCACTACGCATTTATCTGGTGTATTAACCGATCTTGGGCTGTCGTTAGGCTATAAGTTGCGTGGACTGGAAGTTGAATCTCGACGGACTATCCTGCATTTACTGATCCTGATCGGATTTTTAATTGGCGGTATTCTTGCCAGCTGTATTTATCCTTATTTAAAATTAAACGCATTCCTGATCCCGGCAGCACTCAGCCTTAGTCTAAGCCTGATTTACTGGATCATTTATTTACGTTATCGACGCTTACAGCATTAATTCTCTGGAAATACTCATGGTTAAAAACGCACTACAGGCACAATTGTTAAAGGCAGGTCTGGTCGATAATAAGAAAGCAAAGAAATTGTCAAAGCAGGCCATTCATGAAAAGCGCACTGGTGATAGTACTGAAGCTGAAATCAAGGCGAAAATTGAACAGGCCAAACAGGAAAAGCTGGCAAAAGATCAGGCCATTGAACAAGAGAAAAAGGCAGCACTGCAGGAAAAAGAACTCAAAGCTGCCATTATGCAAATGATCAATCAGCATAAAATTCGCGATACTGATGGTGAGATTTCCTATCAGTTTATTGATGATTCTAAAATCAAGAAAGTCTATCTGAATCAGCAAATTTATAATGCACTGGTTGCAGGCAGTTTGGTGATCGCCCGCGAAAATGACAGCTATGCTTTCCTGCCTAAAGCGCTGGCGGATCGTATCAATGCCAAAATGGAAGGCTTTATCATTGTGAATAATTCCGAGAAGAATGAACAGACCACCGATGAAGAAGATCCATATGCAGCATATGTGATTCCGGATGACCTGATGTGGTAATCCATGAAAGCCAAAAGCTCCCTATTTCGGGAGCTTTTTTTAAGCACTATTAACATAATGATTCGAGGTAGACAATCAAACTGGCTGTGCTGTATCAGCCATTAGCTCCTGAATAAATTGATCAAAACGTTGCCCTTGTGCTGGTGAATGTTCCCAGATGCTACAGCCCAAATTCTTTGCATCATCAAAGGCTTCATCCTCATAAATAATAGTATTCAAAAAATGTGCACCAGGAATGCCTTTGAGCAAATTTTGATTTGCTTCAATTTGCGAGATTTCGATCTGCTGAGGTACACGCATCAGTATTCCATAGACTTTTAACTGGGTATTGAACTGTGCAACACTGATGGCCAGTTGCAGCATCTCAGTATACATCTCCTGTTCTTCAGCCTCTGCTGACATAGGAATAATCAGCTTATCTGCTCGCATCAACACCGAGCGCAATGCATAACTATCATGCCCGGCGATATCAATCACGATATCATCATATTGAGTTTTGACCTGTTCTACACGCCGCATTAACTCATCTGGATGGTCTTTTAAGGAAATATGTTCAAAACCAAAACCTGTACGATGCAAAGCCACCCATTCAAAATTCTGCTTGTCGTCATCGGTATCTATATAGAGTGTTCTGGCTTGAAGACGCAGATATTCTGTCAGATTCATTGCTAAGGTACTTTTACCTGAATCTCGTTTCGGACTGGTCACCACAAAGATCGTCATATTATCACCAAATTTTTAATCAAAAATATTATTAAATACTTAAAATAATTATGGTTTTAAAATGAATGATTTAATTTGAAAAGTCAAAACTCATTTAAATTAGATCATAAAAAAGCACCCTTAGATGCTTTGTTTAAAAATCTTTCTGACTAAGATCAATTTTGAGTTTTCTGTCCAATAAACAGAATTGCATCCTGCTGATTGCTGTTCTCGGCCATCATATAAATTGACTGGCTATCAATCTGGTTCAGCAATATCCCATCTACTTGCTGTGCCCCATTCAAACAGTCGGAACTTGCAGAACCTGTTAAGACCAGATGAATATGAAAATATGGCGCATTGTTTTCCGAACTCACTCTTCCTGCAAATGCACACTTGTCCTGATCGCCGACAATTCCTGTCACCACTCCGCTACGGTCGATATTGACTGTAGTAATTACATTATTGGTTAAAGTCGTGGTTCGACCGCTATAGCGTCCTTGCAGGCTGGATATACTGGTATTGTCACGACTGTAATCTGTATTATAAATAAGGTTAAAAGGCCGATTATTGGTATTATTGACATTTCCCTGCAGGTTCTTTTCCGCCGTATAATGACCATTCAGGGTTACACTAGCAGTTTGATTGAAGGCAAAATTATAGTCGCGAATGTTGGTCGCACTAAAGCGATTGCCCGATAAAGAAAACTGCCCACGCATGATACCGGTATAACCATTATCTGCTGGCAGTGAATACAATAACCAGAAATTACTATTTTTCTCGATCACACCCAGAATAGAGCGCGGACTCAAATTTTCATCTGCAAAACTGCCGAGATAAACACCTGTCAAGCGGCTTGAGGATGAACCATCTACACCTCTAAAAATATCATCATTCCCATCACCGCAGGCATTCAGCGCTAAGGCCAGACCGACAATTGCTAACTGTTTTTGCATAATTCTACCCTTTGTATTTTTGTAGGAGGGTGATCTTTGATGTGCATCTTTATCATAGCTGGGCTACTTAGGAGCTGATATGAAATGCCGATAAAGTCTCCTGTTCGCCTGATGTAATTGACAGTTTTAAATACCTTACTGATCCTTTCAACGACTCATAAAGATGTCCGCTGGTTAATCAAATTCTAAATAAGCAGAATCTGTTTCTCTATCCGTTTTTGTATCTTTTTATAAGCATAATATTGATGGATCAAAATACTGTAACGGGACAGATATGTTTTAAAACGTTATTCAAGGTTAATAAATAATTTCTAAGCTTATAAACTGTATGGCATTTTTATATTGAAGAGAAAGATCAGTTGGAACAGTTTAGATTTATTCAGAACATTCAAGATTGGGCAGATCAATACCCTTGGCTGGAAATGCTGTCTTCTTTAAGCATTGTGATTGCACTGGCTTTTATCGCCAATCTGTTTGCCAAACAGGTTGTTGTTCGTGGAATTCGTAAACTGATTTCCAAATTGCCTTTTGCCAACAACACGATCTTTGCAGAACATAGTGTAATTCGCCGTATTGCCAATATTGTACCCGCTATTGTGATTATGAATGGGATCAGCACGGTTCCACACTTGTCAGATAAAGTGCAAACCTTTGTGCAGATGGGTGCTCAGGCTTTTATTTTCCTGACCATTGCCCTAGCACTGGGTGAATTGCTGAATATTTTTAACCTGATTTATCAGCGCAATCCCAAATCACGCAATAAACCGATTAAAGGCTATTTGCAGCTGGTGAAACTGCTGATTTTTATTGTCTGTGGATTGATGATTCTGGGTACCTTCCTGAAAAAGGATGTATTTACCTTGCTGGCAGGTTTCGGTGCGATGGCTGCTGTGCTGATGCTGGTGTTTCAGAACACGATTCTTTCATTGGTGGCTTCAGTACAGATTTCTTCTTATGACATGGTGCGTATCGGTGACTGGATTGAAATGCCTTCACTGAATGCGGATGGTGATGTAATTGATATGTCATTACATACCGTGACCGTGCAAAACTTTGACAAAACCGTTACGACCATTCCAACCAATAAGTTAGTGACGGATACGTTTAAAAACTGGCGAGGAATGCAGGAAGCTGGTGCACGTCGTATCAAACGCTCGATTCATATTGATCAAAGCAGCGTGCATTTTATGAGTGAGGAAGAACAGACCAAACTGAAAAACTTTATCCTGCTCGATCATTATCTGAATACCAAGACTGAAGAGCTGGTCAAATTCAACCAGCAGTTACAGCATAATTCCCAATATAATCAGCGCCGTTTAACCAATTTAGGAACGTTCCGCGCCTATCTGGAATTTTATCTGCAACAGCATCCGGGTATTACTAAAGACTTTTCTCTGATGGTGCGTCAATTACAGCCGACTAGTGAAGGCTTACCGCTAGAAATCTATGCCTTTACCAATACCACGGTGTGGACTGAATATGAGAATATTCAGTCTGATATTATGGATCACGTATTGGCAATTATTCCGGAATTTGGCCTGAAAGTGTATCAGGCACCTTCAGGCAGCGATTTTAAGGAAGTATTTACAGCGCCTGCTTCGCCAATTATTACTTAATTTAAAACGCAGTTACTCCAGGCCTGAAATGATACGTCATCTCAGGCTTTTTTTTATTGATGTAGCTATGCAATCTCATCAATGTCTTTTTAAATTTTTTATTTACCTGAAATCAACTTTTTCAGGTTTTAAGCTTTGCAACCTAAAGTTTGATTTAGTTAATCATTTTGTGGCAATTTCACCTTAATTCAGCCTTATAAAAACAGAATCCTTTATAATCCGTGAAAAGCAAAATGCATGAGAAAAGAGCACACTAATGTTTCGATGGCTTGAACGGCTGGTAGATCCCTATCCCACCAAAAATCTGAACCAACCCTTGCCCACCAGTTTTTTCCCTTTTGTCTGGCAAGCGGCTTATGGCGTACGCCGTTATCTGTTGATTCTTGTCCTTTGTACTGCCGGTGCAGCCAGTTTCGAGGCCTTGCTGTATGCTAAAATTGGCGATCTGGTCAATTGGCTCAGCCAAAGTCAGCCAGACACCTTTTTGGAGCAACATGCCACTAACCTGACTTTACTCACTGTAGTCCTGCTGGCCAATATCTTCTTTGCCAGTGCGCAATCCTTGATCAAGCACCAGATTTTATACAGTAATTTCCCGATGCGTTTGCGCTGGCGTTTTCATAATCTGCTGCTCAAGCAAAGCCTGGATTTCTTCCACAATGACTTTGCCGGTCGTTTATCTGCCAAGGTCATGCAGACCTCACTGGCGATCCGTGAATTCTGGGTCATTCTCGGTGATATGCTGGCCTATGTAGTGATTTATTTCATTACCATTAACATCGTACTCGGTTCAATTTCTGCTTATCTGATTATTCCACTGATGGTATGGCTGCTACTGTTTATCTGTGCTGCCAGCTATTTTATTCCCCGTCTCAGCAAAATCTCGCATGAACAGGCCGATGCCCGTGCGGTAATGACTGGCCGTGTGACCGATGCTTATACCAATATTCAGACCGTTAAACTTTTTGCTCATGCAGGCCGTGAAAGCCATTATGCCAAAGCATCCATGCAAGAGTTTATGGTGACGGTTTATAAACAGATGCGACTGGGGGCCCAGTATGAAATCAGTATTTTACTGCTGAGCCTCGTACTCTATGGCGGTGTATTAGGGACAGCGATCTGGTTATGGATGGAAGGTCGGGCTCAGCTCGGCATTATTGCTGCAACTACGGCGATGGTACTGAAATTGAACAGTATTGCCGAATTCCTGATGTGGCAAACCTCGCAATTGTTTGAAAATGTCGGAACCATTCAGGACGGCATGGGAACTCTGGGTAAATCAATTTCGATTCAGGACAAGCCGGATGCCAAAGAACTGGAACTGAGACAGGGTGAAATCAAATTTGATAATGTTTGCTTTGCCTATAATGACAAAAACGTGATTGATGGTTTGAACCTGACCATACGACCGGGTGAAAAAATCGGTGTGGTGGGTCGTTCTGGTGCCGGTAAGTCTACCCTGATTCAGCTATTGCTGAATTTCTATCGTATTGACCAAGGTCGTATTTTAATCGATGGACAAAATATTGAAGATGTGACTCAAGATAGCCTGCGCAAGAATATTGCCATGGTGACACAGGACACTTCACTGCTACATCGTAGTGTGGCTGAAAACATCAAATATGGTCGTCCGAATGCGACGGATGAAGAAATGTTTGAGGCGGTGCGTAAAGCTGAGGCAGAGGAATTCATTCCGCAACTAAGCGATATGCGCGGTAAGCGTGGTTATGATGCCTATGTCGGTGAGCGTGGCGTCAAGCTGTCTGGTGGTCAGCGTCAGCGTATTGCGATTGCCCGTGTCTTTCTGAAAGATGCACCTATTCTGATTCTGGATGAAGCAACCAGTGCACTGGATTCAGAAGTTGAAGCGGCAATTCAGAGCAGTCTGGATGAGCTGATGAAAGGTAAAACTGTGATTGCGATTGCTCACCGTCTTTCTACTATTGCGCAAATGGACCGGTTGATTGTGCTGGATCAGGGTAAGATTGTTGAACAAGGCACACATGATGAACTGGTGGCATTGAATGGAATTTATGCGCATCTATGGCAACGTCAGACTGGCGGATTTTTAATAGAACACGACACAAAAGAACAAGGATAGAACATGTTATATCTGGAAGACCTGCAGATTGGTGATGAGTTTAAAAGTCGTTCTTACCGCATGAGTAAGGACGAAATTCTAAAGTTTGCTCATGCCTATGATCCGCAAACGTTTCATGTCGATGCGGAACAGGCCGAACAGCATCCGATCTTCCGGGGTCTGGCCGCCAGTGGCTGGCATACTGCTGCGGTGGTCATGCGTTTATGGACCGAATGTTTCCCGGTTGCTTATGGTCTGATTGGGGCGGATTCGCATGTGCGTTGGCCCTGCCCGACCCGCCCTGATGATGAAATCCGGGTGATTGTGACCATCACTGATATTCAACCTTCCAAACGCAAACCTGATCGTGGCATCGTTCGCTATGAAACCCAAGCCTTGAACCAGCAAGATCAGGTTCTGTTTAATTCAACCACAAATATTCTGGTATTTAAGCGAGAATTTACAGCAGTTTAGTTTGATTTTTACCCACATTTCAGGCTAATCTGCTTGAAG
This sequence comes from Acinetobacter sp. ACNIH3, assembly GCF_002918965.1. Lineage (NCBI taxonomy): Bacteria > Pseudomonadati > Pseudomonadota > Gammaproteobacteria > Moraxellales > Moraxellaceae > Acinetobacter > Acinetobacter sp. ACNIH3. The sequence continues at coordinate 23,909 of NZ_PQLP01000037.1, forward strand.
TGTTTGGGTAAGGCTCAGCATTTTGTCCAACAATTTTAAAGATAAAACTGGCTAGTTCATGCCAATATGGGCACATAAATAGAAAAAATTTGACTGAGTGCAACGGATCGCGCATGAAGATAATTGTTCCACGCCAAGACCAAGGCATCCCGGGTGTTTATGGTCTTTTGCTTCTCGACGTTATCTCCCGCTGGGGCTATAACGATGAGTCGCTATTCAAACCTTTTGGGCTAACCAGCGAACAGCTGGCAGATCCTGAGTTCCGAATTCCAACTGCCATTGCCAATGATATGGTTAAACACGCACTCAAGCTGACGGGTGAACCAACCTTGGGCTATCACCTCGGCACACAGATGCGTATTTCCATTCATGGCTTTATTGGCTATGCCATCATGACGGCAAACAATATTACCGAAGCTTTGGTGCTGGCCAACCGTTTTATTCAGTTGCGTTTGCCCTTCCTGCAACTGTTCTTCTCGACCTTTGGGGTCAAGGCCACAGTACAGCTACAAACTGACATTCAGATGGAACCGCTGCGTACTGAAATTTCAATCGCCCTGATGATTGGTCTGATCAGTATGGCTAAAGCCATTACCGGGATCAGGGATGCAACCGGAGAAGTCGACTTCGATTTTAAAAAGCCGGAAGGCTTTGAACGCTTTATGGCGAAGTTTCCCACGCATCAGTTCCGTTTTGAACAGCCACATCTGCTACTCAGCTTTGATAAAAGTTATTTAATGAACAAGCTGGTACATGCCGATCCAATTGCCAGCCAGATTGCGATTAACCAGTGTGAAGCAGAACTATCTGCATTAGGTGAACGACATCGTATTGCCATGCGTGTACGGGATATTCTGACCAATTCAGAACAGCATTATTTGAGTATTGAAGCCGTCGCAGACCGCTTACATATGTCCGATCGTACCCTGAAACGTCAGTTGGCCGCCGAAGGAACGTCTTTCTCGACGTTGGTCGATGAAGTGCGTTATCGTCATGCGACTTCCCTGCTTTCACGAACCGATTTTACTCTGGAACAGATTGCCGATGAGCTCGGTTATAGTGATGTCGCCAACTTCAGTCGTGCCTTTAAACGCTGGAGTGGTCGTAGTCCAAGCAACTGGCGTAAAGATCCATACCTATAAGCCTTTTGTTTTGCAGCAAAAGAATGTATAAATCATGTCAAAATGAACCTAAGCGATTTAAGGAGTTATCAATGAATCATCCTTCAGAATTAAAGTACGCAAGTACACATGAATGGGTACGCATTGAGGGTGATCTTGTGGTGACCGGTATTTCTGACCATGCACAGGATGCTTTAGGTGACCTGGTCTATGTTGAAGCACCAGATCTTGATTCACATGTAACCGCAGGTCAGCAAGCAGGTATTGTTGAATCTGTAAAAACTGCGTCAGATATCCATGCGCCTGTTTCTGGTATCGTTGTTGAAATTAACCCGGCACTGGAAGATGATCCGGATTTCATTAATGATGACCCGTATGGCAAAGGCTGGATTTACAAAATCAAGCCAGATAATATCGCGGATGTCGAAAAACTGCTCAGCAATACTGAATATGAAGCAGGCCTTTAATTTAACCTGTTTTAAGAATCAGCCTGCGGGCTGATTTTTTTATACCTAAATTTTTAAGACCTTTTACATACTAAAATGACCCCACATTTGTCGGTTTTTATTGTATTATTCACATAATCTCCCATATAGTCATCGTGACGCGCTTCGATGCTGAACATCGCATTCAGCATACTCCATAAAAAAAATATTGCTTTTGGCCTAGCGTCTCACATTAAAACTTCAGGACAACCATGAATGCAACTACAATGCCGCTGTGGACGAAGCCCTTTTTGCTTTGTCTGGCAAATAATATGTTTTTGTTTATTTTTTATTTTGCACAAACCACAATTCTGCCGATTTATATCCTGAAAGAACTTGGTGGCAGCGTAACACAGGCCGGTTTAACCCTGACGCTGTTCATGGTTTCAGCTATTGTGATCCGCCCATTTAGTGGCTTGATTATAGAAAAATTAGGACAGCGTCGTACTCTCATCATCTCGGCAACCATGTTCTGTTTAATCGCTTTTGGCTATTTATTTATTAGCAACATGACCAGTTTATATGTGCTGCGATTAATGCATGGGGTCTGGTTTAGTATCCTCACTACCGTTTGTGTTCCTGTGGTAAACCAGTTTATTCCAGACAGTCGTCGTGGCGAAGGCATGGGTTATTATGCCATGTCAGTAAATCTCGGGATTGTACTCGGCCCCCTCATTGGCTTGGGTCTTATTCCATATTTAAGCTATACCATGGTGACTGCTGTACTCGTCGCGATGATATTTATAGGTTATATCTTCTGTTTTTTGATTCCAGTGCAGGAAGTCAAACAACCTGTCAGTGAAGCTGAAAAGACCAAACTTGGCTTAAGTGATTTTATTGAGAAAAAATCCCTGACCGTTGCCTTAATGGTCATGATGATTTCCTTCTCATATGCCAGCATCATGTCCTTTATTGCCCCCTTTGCCAGTTCAATTCATCTGATGCAGTACGCAGGCTTATTCTTTGTGGTTTTTGCCATTTCCATGATGAGCCTACGCCCGATTACTGGCAAAATTTATGACCGTAAAGGTCCACAATATGTAATTTATCCTGCGGTTCTTACCTTTAGTCTGGGGCTATTGGTTTTAAGTCAGATTCATACCCTGACTGGATTTATGCTGGCAGCCGTACTGATCGGATTGGGTTTTGGCAGTGCTCAACCTTGCTTGCAAACTCTCGCCATTCAACGTGCTCCCAAGCATCGGATTGGCTATGCTACTTCGACTTTCTATACCTGCTACGACATCGGCATTGCCATTGGCTCATTAGTCGTTGGGATGATGATTACCAAGCAAAGCTTCAGCTTCGCCTTTATTATTTGTGCCGCTCTAACAGCCCTGAGCCTACTGTATTTTAAATTCGTGGTTCAACGTACAACTGTTATAGCTTAATCCAGCAATAAAAAACCGACCTTATTTCATGTCGGTTTTTTACTTAGCCTCTCAGATTTATAAGCTTTGTTCTGTGCTACTGGTATCTTCATCCGTTTCATTGTCCGGCTTTTTCTCTTCCACCATGCTAAATGCGGTGGCCGTATTATTCATGGCTGGATTAGCACGCGTACTTTTCAGTTTGATTTGCAGACGAAGTTCATTGGTCGAATCAGCATTACGCAATGCTTCTTCATAAGAAATCGCACCTTCATTATAAAGATCAAATAATGCCTGATCAAAGGTCTGCATACCAAGTTCACGTGATTTACCCATAATTGCTTTTAATTCATGGAAATCACCTTTCAGAATAAGATCTGATACCAATGGTGTATTCAGCATAATTTCGACCGCGGCACGACGCCCCTTGCCATCTTCAGTACGGACCAAACGCTGAGAGACAATCGCTTTCATATTGGAAGACAGATCCATCAATAACTGATTACGGCGTTCTTCCGGGAAGAAGTTAATAATCCGGTCGAGCGTCTGGTTGGCATTGTTGGAATGTAGCGTCCCCAGACAGAGATGCCCTGTTTCGGCAAAGGCAATTGCATGTTCCATGGTTTCCGTATCCCGGATTTCACCAATCAGAATCACATCGGGTGCCTGACGCAAGGTATTTTTTAAGGCATTATGCCAGGAATGGCTATCTACACCGACCTCGCGATGGGTGATCATTGACTTCTTATGTTTATGTACATATTCCACCGGGTCTTCTACGGTAATGATATGGCCTGCTGAGTTTTCATTACGATAATCAATCATCGCAGCAAGCGAAGTCGACTTACCTGAACCTGTACCGCCCACGACGAGTACCAGACCGCGCTTTTCCATAATCACATGCTTGAGTGACTCTGGTAATTTTAACTTCTGGAAATTCGGAATTTCTGCAGTGATGGTCCGGATCACCATGCCGACATTGAGCTGCTGCTGGAACACGTTGACACGGAAACGTGAAACGCCCGGTACAGTAATGGCAAAGTTACATTCTAGTTCTGCTTCATATTCTTTACGCTGCTTTTCGTTCATCAGTGCATAGGCAAACAGTTTGGTTTTTTCTGGGGTGAGTTCCTGTTGCCCAAAAGGTTTCATTAATCCTTGATGTTTGATACTCGGAGGAAAGTCTGCGGTAATGAACAAGTCTGAACCACCATATTCAACGACCTTGGTCAGCATATGATGCATAAACTTACGTGCTTCTTCTAATAACTCTGCCGTAAACATATTTTCCTCTGTAATGCACAATGGTATAAATCTTCAAAAAAAGACTCATATCAATATATTTTGATTTTATTGTGCAGCGTTTTTTCAAAAGGCTCAAACACATTTGATTTATAAAGATAATTTTTTTAAATAATTCTGTGACC
>NZ_PQLP01000038.1:0-27146 GCF_002918965.1 Acinetobacter sp. ACNIH3
CATTAGCTTTATGGAAAATTAAACTTACAAGAAAACGTATTTTTTTATTTTTTATTTTTTATTTTTTTGTATTGTTTGTAGCAAATTATATTGGCATTTTTGAAAGTTTAACTGAGTATAGAGAAGGTTTTGAAAATGAATTGCAAGGTGGGAGTAATTTAGGTTTAGATTTTTCAAATTCAGCGATGTTTCTACCTAATTTTATTTTAAGTGCTTTAGGTCAACTTTTTGGATTGTATTTAGTTAATCCTTTTGCAGTTTTATTGTTTGTAATTGAAACAATACCTATTTTATTTATGCTGTTTTATATCTTAAAAAATATTAAATATGCAGACAGTTTTATTCGTTTTTTAAGCATATTTTTTGTTTTGTATGCGAGTGTATGGTTAATTGGTAATGATAACTTGGGAACAGCTGTTCGGTTGAGAATGTACAACTATTTGGTTGTTTATATAGCTTTCTTTTATATACTTCAAGCTAGATTTAAATTAAATGCTAGTAGAAAAAAATTGGTTTAAAATATGAAAATTGTTTATATCATTACCCGCTCAGATGTACTAGGAGGCGCTAGTGTACATCTTCTTGACTTAGCAAAAGGAATGATTAGTCAAGGGCATCAAGTTCATATCTTGGTAGGTGGAGAGGGAACTTTCACTGAAGAGCTAAAAAAAAATAATATAAACTTCAGCTCATTAAAATACTTAAAAAGAGAAATCGCTTTAACCCACGATGTGCTTGGTTTTTGGGAAATAAAAAAACACTTAAAACAGCTGAAGCCAGATATAGTACATTGCCATTCTAGTAAGGCTGGCTTATTGGGTCGTTTAGCAGCTAAATCCTTGAACTTACCTGTAGTGTTTACAGCACATGGTTGGGCTTTTACGGATGGAGTAAGCCCTAGAAAACAAAAAATATATGCGACTTTAGAACGTTTCATGACTAAGTTCTCAGATCATATTATTACAGTTTCAGAATATGACCGACAACATGGTTTTAAACATAACGTTGGAACACCAGAGTTGGTTCAGACTATTCATAATGGTGTACCAGACATAAAAACTTCTGCAATCGAAAAATCTAGCTCTATAGTAAGATTGATTATGGTTGCACGCTTTGAAGATCCTAAAGATCAATATTTTTTGATACAAGCACTTTCAAAACTACCTGCTCATTTAACTTGGCAAATAGATTTTTTAGGCGATGGACCAAATCTTAAAAAATGTCAGGAATTGGCTAACCTTGAAAATCTTGATTCAAAAATTATTTTCCATGGACAAAGTTTTAAAGTAAAAGAGTTTTTAAATCTGGCCGATATTTTTGTATTAATTTCAAATTATGAAGGTTTTCCTTTGACTATCTTGGAGGCAATGAGTACATCTTTACCTATTATTGCTTCTGATGTGGGTGGGGTAAAGGAAAGTGTTAGTTCTAAAAATGGATATATTATCCCTAAAGGGGATATTGATATTTTAGTTCAGTCACTTCAAGAACTAATTGTGAATAAAAATTTGCGTCTACAATTAGGTGATAACAGTCGTCATTTGTATGAAACTCAATTTAATTTTAATCATATGTTGCATAAAACATTAGATGTCTATAATCAAGTATTATCAAAGCGGTCTTTAAAATAATGAGAGTTTTAATCACAGGTGCAACAGGATTTGTAGGTACAGCTCTGACTGAAAAGGTGAGTAGTGTGTATGACACGATTGCTTTAGTTCGCACTCAGAATAAAGTACTTTTTGCAAATATCCAACAACTTGTCGCTGTTAATATTTTTGCAGCAGACTTACCTGAAGATATAGACGTCATTATTCATTTAGCAGGCCGCGCCCATATTCTAAATGAACAAACAACAGATCCATTGAGCGAATTTCGTAAAGTGAATTTAGAAGGTACTTTGCAATTAGCACGTCAAGCTTTGGATAAAAAAGTAAAACGTTTTATTTTCATGAGCTCTATAGGTGTTAATGGTTCAGTGACTTCACAACAACCATTTACAGAAGATGCTCCAGCACAGCCTCATGCAGATTATGCTGTCTCCAAGTTAGAGGCAGAACAAGAGTTGCAGAAACTATTTGCTAGATCAGAAACAGAGCTAGTCATTATCCGGCCACCCTTGGTTTATGCGGCCCATGCTCCGGGTAACTTTGCCCGACTGCTTAAATTGGTTGCAACCAATTTGCCTTTGCCTTTTGCAGGGACAAAAAACAGACGCAGTTTTGTAGCACTCGAAAACTTGATAGATTTTATTCAGATTTGTATTGAACATCCAAATGCAGCCAATCAGACATTTTTAGTCGCAGATCAAAGTCGTATCTCTACACGTGAGCTGGTGCAATATTTAAAGCAGGGCATGGGAAAACCCGCACGTTTTATTTATATTCCGCAACCGCTTATGAAACTAGGCGCAGCATGTATTGGCAAATCCAAACTCTATGAACAGTTGTTTGAGTCACTAGAGGTCGATACCACCAAAGCTCAGAAGTTGTTGGGTTGGACAGCGCCATTGAGTACTCAGCAAGCGATGCTGCAAGCGGGTCAAAATTATTTAAAAATGAAAGAGTAATTTACGCATGTCAATTTTTGCACTGAGCATCGTATTTTTTATACTGACATTATTATTTACAGGTTATATGCGGCATTACGCCCTTAAGAAAAATATTATAGACAATCCTAATGAACGTAGCTCCCACAGTGTACCGACGCCGCGAGGCGGCGGTGTTGCGGTCGTATGTAGCTATTTATTGGCTTTGATTGTGCTGATCTATAGTCAACAACTGTCAGTTCATATAGGTTTAACCCTGATGGCTGCAGGTTTTGTTATCGCTTTGCTGGGCTTTTTAGATGACCATGGCCATATCAATTCCATGCTGCGTTTAGCTGTGCATTTTTTAGTGGCGATTGGCGTGATCATCAGCTTGGGTGGTTTTGCTGAAGTGACCGCTTTTAATGGTTTAGAGCTGAGCTTTATTGCCAATATTATTGCTGTACTGTTTTTGGTGTGGTTATTAAACTTATATAATTTTATGGATGGCATTAACGGTATTGCCAGTGTTGAGGCTATCACCACTACAGTCAGTATGGCAATTTTATACGCTGTACTAAATACCTCACTTAATTCAGATATCCTGTGGTTATTGGCAGCTTGTGTATTTGGTTTTCTATTATGGAACTTTCCAAAAGCCAAAATTTTTATGGGTGATGCCTGTAGTGGATTTTTAGGGCTAACCTTAGGTATTTTGGCACTCATCGCCCTCAAAGAAAATTTAGCCCTGTTTTGTGCATGGATTATTTGTTTAGGGGTGTTTGTGGTGGATGCCACCTATACGCTTATTAAGCGCGTGCTGAGCGGCTATAAAATGTATGATGCACATCGCAGTCATAGTTATCAAATTTTGTCGCGCAAATGGGGGAGTCATACACCTGTGACATTGGCAGTAGCAGCGATTAACTTAGTGTGGTTATTGCCACTGGCCTATTATACCGTTACCCAGCCATTGGCTTATCCAGAATTTATGGTATTGGTGGCCTATTTACCGCTTATATTAATTGCAATGAAATTAAAAGCAGGACATCCAGATGCCTAAAAAAAATCTGCTGATTCTAGGGGCAGGGGGCTTTGGTCAATCCATTGCTGAAGTGGCAGCGTTATCTGCACAATGGCAGCAAATTTACTTTGTGGATGACCGCTGGCCTGAGCAAAAACAAGTAGGCCAATATTCAATTATCTCAAATATTCAAAACTTGTCTCAGCTTCAGCAAGAAAATTTGGAGGCACTTGTTGCGGTTGGAAATAACCAAATACGACAAAAATGGCAACAATTACTGCTTGATTTATCAATACCACTCGCCACTATCATACATCCACAGGCTGTAATTTCACCTTCTGCTCAAATTGGTCAGGGGGTAAGTATTATGGCAGGATGTATAATTGGCACGAATACGATTATTCAAGATGGTGTGCTTCTTAATATTGGGACCTTGCTAGATCATGATGTGGTGATCGAACACTTTAGTCATTTAAGTGTTGGTGTAAACATCGCAGGCGGACAGAGAATTCCGTCTGGCTCTTTTTTAGAGGTGGGAACCCGTATTGGACATAAATCTTAATAACAAATTCTTTTTAAATTAAGATATGACTTATTGAAAACTATATGAAATCCATCGTTATTCCCCTTGTCGAATCCCCCCGTGCTGCCAAATTGGCTTTTCTGGTCATTCTGGATTTCTGTGTATTTCCGGTGCTGATCTGGCTGTGTTATGCCATTCGTCAGTTTGACCTTGGTGCAGAGGTGGTGCCGAATATTCCGTTTGGTTCACTATGGGTCAGTGCAATTGCGGTTATCCTGCTGTTTGTGTTCGGGGTGTATCGCTTTATTGTACGTACCTACAATGAAGTATTTATGGTCAAACTGGGGCTAGCGACCTTTCTGGCGGTGGCGGGACTCTATGCCTTGGCCTATTTAACAGATGCTTTTATTCCAACCTCAATTCCACTGATGTTCGGCTTTATGATGTTCGCCTGGGTGTGGTTTAGCCGTGGGATCATCCGTTTTATTGTCCGTTCTTATGTGCAGGCGGGTATCCCAAAAAAACGCATTGCGATTTATGGTGCAGGCAATGCCGGCCAGCAGGTCGCTGCGACTTTAACCCGTTCCAATGAACATTTACCCATTTTCTTTATTGATGATAATCCATCGTTAAGCGGACAGAATATTGGCGGGATTGATGTCTATTTGCCGGAAACAGCACTTAAATGTTTTGCCAAATTGCGGATTGATGAAATTTTAATTGCCTTACCCTCTGTGGGGCGTAGCCGCAAAAGTGAAATTGTCAAATTTCTGGAACCGGCACATTTAAAAATTACCGAAATTCCGGGCCTGACCAAACTGGTAGATGGTGAAATTCGCGTCTCCGATATTCAGGAAGTTGATATTATTGACTTGCTGGGTCGTGATCCGGTGCCGCCTGTGGCAGAGCTGCTGGAAAAAAATATTAAAGATAAAGTGGTAATGGTCACAGGTGCTGGTGGTTCAATTGGTTCCGAATTATGCCGACAGATTATTAAAAACCAGCCACAGAAACTGGTGATTTATGAGCTGACCGAATTTGCCCTGTACAGCATTGATAAAGAACTGCGTCTGGCATCCAATGTCGAAATTATCCCAGTTCTGGGTACGGTTCTTGATCAGGCCAAACTGGAACGGATTATTGAACAGTATGCGGTGCAGACGGTCTATCATGCGGCGGCGTATAAGCATGTGCCGCTGGTGGAATGTAACCCGATTGCTGGTCTGAAAAATAATGCAATTGGCACCGCCTTTAGCCTGAATGCTGCGGTGAAAAATGGCGTTGAAACCTTTGTGCTGATTTCAACCGACAAAGCGGTGCGTCCGACCAATGTCATGGGGGCATCGAAACGTATGGCCGAGCTGTACTGTCAGGCCATGGCGGAAGCGCAGGACCAGACCCAGATCAGTATTGTACGTTTTGGGAACGTGCTTGGTTCATCCGGTTCTGTGGTGCCATTATTTAAACAGCAGATTGCCAAGGGCGGCCCGATTACTGTGACCCATCCGGATGTCACCCGTTTCTTTATGACCATCCCCGAAGCTTCACAGCTGGTGATTCAAGCCGGTGCTTTGGGTCATGGTGGCGATGTGTTCCTGCTGGATATGGGCGAGCCGGTACGGATTCAGGACCTAGCCCGTCAGATGATTGCGCTGAGTGGCCTGAAAGTCCGTGAAGCCGATAGTCAGGACGGCGATATTGAAATTCAGTACTCCGGTTTACGTCCTGGTGAAAAACTTTACGAAGAATTACTGATTGATGCCGATAATACCGAAATGACACAACACAGCCGGATTTTGCGTTCTTATGAAAAAATGTATCCTCTGGATGAGTTATTACAGGTGTTTGAGCGTTTCAATGATTTAACCGCGGTGCAATCGGATATTGATTGGGCATTAAGCCAGCTGGAGCACTATGTTGATGGCTATCAACGTGGTAAAGAAGTTAAAGTGAATTAAAATATTGAGATCAGGTTAAAATATATGATTAAGAAGGCGATTTTACCCGTTGCAGGTTTGGGTACCCGTTTTTTACCGGCCAGTAAATCTATTCCCAAAGAAATGGTGACGGTGGTCGATCGTCCAGCGATTGAATATGTGGTGCGTGAAGCGGTTGCTGCCGGTATTGAACAGATTATTCTGGTCACGCATTCTTCCAAAGCGTCAATTGAAAACTACTTTGACCGTAACTTTGAGCTGGAAACCACATTAGAGCAGAAGCAAAAGTGGGATTTGCTAAAAGAAATTACCGAAATTTTACCACCGCAGGTCAGCGTGGTCAGTGTGCGTCAGCCACAGCCGCTGGGCCTGGGTCATGCGGTGCTGTGTGCCAAAGATATTGTCGGTGATGAGGCTTTTGCCGTGTTACTGCCAGATGTACTGGTCAAAGATCAGGCAGAAAAAAATGATCTGGCTTTAATGATTGAACGTTTTAATGTCACACAAGCAGCGCAGATTATGGTTGAGGCTGTGCCCGAGCATCTGGTCGATCAGTATGGCATTGTAGATGTTCCCGCTGCCCCTGCAGAAGGCCAGAGTGCGGCAATGCAGGGGATTGTCGAGAAACCGGCGGTCGGTACCGCACCTTCTAATCTTTCCGTGATCGGGCGTTATGTATTACCTGCCAAAATTATGCAGCTATTGGCCACCACACCGAAAGGGGCCGGGAATGAAATCCAGCTGACCGATGCCATTGCCGCATTACAACAGCTGGAAACCGTCGAAGCCTACCGCATGAAAGGCCAGACCTTTGACTGTGGCAGCAAACTGGGCTATTTAAAGGCCGTCTTGAATTACGGGGTGGATCATCCGGTACTGGGTGAGTCCTTTAAAGCCCTGATTCAAGAACTGAAGCTATAAATACAGACTTTAACAATAACAAGGATCCTTATGAACATTGCAGTATTTGGTCAGACCCTATATGCCGGTGTCATGGCAGCCTTACTGGCAGAATGTGGTCATCAGGTCTACTGGTGTGATTTGCTGAAAAAACCCTCTTCCGAGCAAGTCTATGCACAGGATGAGGCCGTACAGCAGTTACTGAACAAGCAGCATGCCAAGGGCTTTTTACAATACTGCAAGTTCGAGGCGATTCCTTTAGATATCGATGTCTATCTGTTTAGCTTAAGTCCGACTGAAGAAATTCAAGGCCTGGAAATCCTGCGTGAGCTCAAGCAGCGCCCGATTATCCATCCAAAACTGATGATCAATGCTTCTACCTTGGGTCTGCACGGTACCGAAAAATTCCAGCAGATTCTTTCAGAAGATTACTGGATCTATTTGCCAGATGTGATTCAGGAAGGTAATGCCTTACGCAGCCTGACCGAAGCCAGTCAGCTCATTGTCGGCTATAGCAATGAAACGGCGAAAACGCTTTTGAAGGAACTGCTCAGGCCGTTATTCCCGCGTGAACAGCAATACCTGTTTATGCCGGTTCTGGATGCCGAGTTTACCAAACTGAGCGTGTCCGGCATGCTGGCCACGCGCATCAGTTATATTAATGATCTGGCTCTGGTGGCTGAAAAACTTGGTATTGATATTGAACATGTACGCCAAGGGCTGGCAGCGGATAGCCGGATTGGTTCATCTTATCTGTATCCGGGGGCTGGGTTCGGCGGCGAAAACTTCTCGCATGATATTCAGATCCTGGCCAGTACTGTGTCAGGCACCGGCGCGAAAAGCCAGCTAATGGCTCAGGTCTGGGAAATTAATGAGCAGCAAAAAGAGCTGCTATTTCGCAAGCTGTGGAATTATTACCATGGTGATCTGGCCGGAAAAACTGTGGCGATCTGGGGCGCATCCTTTAAGGAAAATACCTCACGCATCCAGCAGTCGCCGATTCATGCCATGTTGACTGCGCTCTGGGCGCAAGGGGTGACCGTGAAGCTGCATGATCCTCAAGCCCTGGCGGAAATTGAAAAAGTCTACGGGCAACGCGATAATCTGGTGTATTGCACAGATCAGTACGAGGCCGTAAATGGAGCACATGCCCTATGCGTACTCACAGCCTGGAAACAATACTGGAGTCCCAATTACCGCAGCCTGTTGAATCACATGCAGCATCCACTGATCCTGGATGGACGTAATATTTATAATCCGGATTATATGAAAGCACAAGGCTTTGCCTATAAGGGAGTAGGACGTTAATGAGTCTGATTCAGCAACCTTATCCCCTCGAAGAGAAAGAGGCTGTTTTAAGCCGATTAAATACTTTAAAACATCAGTTTGAACACAAGCATCTGCAAGAGCTATTTCAGCAAGATCCTCAGCGTTTTCAGCATTTCTCGGTGAACTTGGAGCCGGTAACTTTTGATTTTAGTAAACACCGCATAGACCAAGAGGTGTTGCAAGCACTGGTACAACTGGCGCAGGCACAAAATCTGAAGCAGTGGATCAAACGGCTGTTTTCCCAAGAACAGGTTAACTATACCGAGCAGCGTGCTGCGATGCACTGGGCCTTACGTTTGCCAGAGCAGAATGAGCAGCATCCTGAACTGGCTGCCGAGGTGCATACCCAGTTACAGCGCATGTTTACCTTGGTAGAAAAAATCCATGCTGGACAGTACCGAGGTGCCACCGGTGAAGTGATTCAGGATGTAGTCAATATCGGGGTCGGTGGTTCGGATTTAGGCCCGCTGATGGTCAGTCAAGCCCTATCTGACTTTAAACAGCCCACTCAGCGTCCCCTAAATGTACATTTTGTGTCGACCATGGATGGCAGCCAGCTGTCTGATCTGCTGCATAAGCTGCGCCCTGAAACGACACTGTTTATTATCTCCTCCAAATCTTTCGGTACCATTGACACCCTCTCTAATGCGCAAACGGTACGCCTGTGGCTGGAAAAAGCCCTGGGACAGGACCTGCGCACAATCCAGCATCATTTTATTGGGGTCTCGACCAAGCCGGAGAAAATGACCGCTTGGGGAATTGCACCGGAAAACCAGTTCCTGCTCTGGGACTGGGTTGGCGGTCGTTATTCGCTTTGGTCCTGTATTGGCTTGCCTATTGCATTGACGATCGGGGTACAGGGGTTTCAGCATTTTTTAGCAGGTGCCCATGCGGTAGATGAGCATTTCCAGACTGCACCATTTGAACAGAACATTCCGGTGTTGATGGGACTGTTAGGGGTCTGGAACAACAACTTCCTGGATATACAAACCCATGCAGTATTGCCTTATGATGGCCGGTTAAAATATTTTGCTTCTTATTTGCAGCAGCTGGAAATGGAATCCAATGGTAAATCCATTCAGCGTAATAGCGAGAAAGTAGAATGGGATACCTGCCCGATTATCTGGGGAGAAGTCGGACCGAATGCCCAGCATGCCTTCTATCAGTTATTGCATCAGGGCACCCAATCGGTGAGCAGTGATTTTATTGCACCGGTTCAGCGTTATAATGCGAACCAGTTTACCTATGCCGACAATGCCGATGCGCTGATTGAACAGCATCATTTGGCCCTGTCCAACTGTTTGGCACAGTCGCGGCTACTGGCCTTTGGTAATCAGGCGCTAGATGCCAGTGAACTGGCCGACCTACCGACCTATAAGCAGTATGCAGGGAACCAGCCGAGTTCAACTATTTTAATGCAAGAGCTCAATCCTTATAGTCTGGGGATGCTGATCGCCATGTATGAACATAAAGTGTTTGTACAGTCGGTACTGTGGAATATTAATCCTTTTGACCAGTGGGGCGTTGAAAAAGGCAAGGAAATTGCCAACCAGCTCTTGCCGATTTTAAATGGTGAACAGGCGGATGTATCCGCGCTGGATGCCTCGACACAAGGTTTAATTGCAATATTAATGGGGAAACAGCGTGGCTAAAGTACTGGTAACTGGTGGTGCTGGTTATATCGGCTCACATACCTGTCTGGAATTATTAAATGCCGGACATGAAGTCGTGGTACTAGATAATCTTTCTAATAGTTCTGAAGAATCTCTGAATCGTGTGCAGGCTTTGGCTTCAAAATCTTTGGATTTTATTCAAGGTGATATTCTAGATCAAAATATTTTGAATCAGATTTTTAGTACCTATCAAATTGATGCCGTGATTCATTTTGCCGGTTTAAAAGCGGTAGGGGAAAGCCAGCAAATTCCGCTGACGTATTTTGAAAATAATATTTCAGGCTCCATCAGCCTGGTACAGGCCATGCAGCGCGCTGGTGTATTCCGTCTGGTCTTCAGTTCCTCGGCTACAGTCTATGATGAAGCCAATATCTCGCCTTTAAATGAAGATATGCCGACCGGTATGCCGAGCAATAACTATGGTTATACCAAGCTGATTGTAGAGCAGCTATTACAAAAGCTATCGGCATCCGATGGTCGCTGGTCAATCGCCTTGTTGCGTTATTTTAATCCGGTTGGAGCACATAAAAGTGGCCAGATTGGTGAAGACCCGCAAGGGATTCCCAATAACCTGATGCCGTATGTGACTCAGGTGGCTGTGGGCCGTCGTGAAAAACTATCTATTTTTGGTGATGATTACGATACGGTAGATGGGACAGGCGTACGGGATTATATCCATGTGGTGGATTTGGCCAATGCGCATTTATGTGCATTGACTAACCGTCTGCAAACACAAGGTTGCCGTGCTTGGAACATTGGTACGGGACAGGGCTGCTCAGTCTTGCAAATCAAAAATACCTTTGAGCAGGTTAACGAGGTGCAGATTCCATTTGAAATCGCTCCGCGTCGTGAAGGCGATGTGGCGACTTCTTTTGCCGATAATACCCGTGCAGTAAAAGAGCTGGGTTGGCAACCAAAATATGGTCTGGAAGATATGCTGGCAGATAGCTGGAACTGGCAGAAGCAGAATCCACAAGGCTATCGCGATTAATTTTTTCAGATAAGTATCAAGCATAAAAAAGAGCCATTTTGATCTGGCTCTTTTTTCTGACTTCAGCTGCTTTGAATCAGCTGGGTCAGCTCATTCACATAGTCTTGCATTGGTCGTGGATTCTGGTCACGACGGCTTTCAATATTCAAACGCAATAATGGTTCGGTATTAGATGCTCGCACATTAAAACGCCAGCTACCAAAATTCAGGCTGACGCCATCAGTCTGATCAATTTCAGGTTTCTGATCGGCATAATGATCGAAAAGTTTTTGGATGGTGGCCTGGGTATCGGCCACTTTAAAATTAATTTCACCTGAACATGGGAACTTGGCAATCATCTCTTCCACGAGAGAAGATAAGGATTTGCCTGTTTCAGATAGTACAGCCATAGCCAGCAACCATGGAATCATGCCGCTATCACAGTAAGCAAAATCACGGAAATAGTGATGGGCACTCATTTCACCGCCATATACGGCATTGTGTTCACGCATTTTTTCTTTAATGAAGGAGTGACCAGACTTGGACTGGATCGCTTCACCTTTAAACTGCTCAACAATATCAAAAGTGTTCCAGACCAAACGCGGGTCATGCACAATTATTTCACCCGCCTGTTTCAGCAGGAAAGCCTGTGCCAGCAGACCGACAATATAATAACCTTCAATGAACTGGCCTTTTTCATCGAACAGGAAACAGCGGTCAAAGTCGCCATCCCAGGCAATCCCCATGTCGGCAGCATGCTCAATCACGGCATTACGGGTACTGTCACGGTTTTCTACCAATAGCGGGTTAGGAATTCCATTCGGGAAGTTGCCATCGGCTTCATGGTGAATTTTGATGAATTCGACGGGAACATTGAGTTCTTTAAATTTTACTTCGATCGCATCAATGACATGACCTGCTGCGCCATTACCGGCATTCACCACCAGTTTCATCGGGCAAATTTTTGCAGGGTCAATATAGGTCATTAGATGATCGACAAATTCAGGCAGGATATTATATTTTTTGGTTGTGCCTTTTTCTACAACCTCATTAAAAGTACCTGTTTCAGCCAGCGCTTGAATTTCTTTTAAACCTGTATCGGCACTGATCGGGCGGGCATTTTCACGCACCAGTTTCATGCCGTTATAATCCATCGGGTTATGGCTGGCAGTGACTTCAATACCACCTTGCACATCTAAGTGGAAGGCACCAAAATAAACTTCTTCAGTCCCGGTCATACCTAAATCTAGAACATTCACGCCCGCATCATTTAAACCACGGATGGTGGCCTGTTTTAAATCTTCACTGCTAAGGCGAATATCACAACCGACCACTATGGTTTTGGGCTGGTAAATTTGTCCATAGGCGCGACC
Organism: Acinetobacter sp. ACNIH3; assembly: GCF_002918965.1. Lineage (NCBI taxonomy): Bacteria > Pseudomonadati > Pseudomonadota > Gammaproteobacteria > Moraxellales > Moraxellaceae > Acinetobacter > Acinetobacter sp. ACNIH3. The sequence goes on from NZ_PQLP01000038.1 coordinate 12,257, forward strand.
AATTTTATAGGCAATCTCTTCATTGAGTTCGCTACCCAATTTTCCGCGAATGTCATAGGCTTTGAAGCACGTCAGTTTTGTCATTTAGAGGCTCTCTATTCAGAAGAAAAAGGCCGGTTCTCCAGCCTTGATTCAATTCTAATTATTCTACAGTGACCGATTTTGCCAGGTTACGCGGCTGATCGACATCCGTACCACGCAGCACTGCGACATGATAGGATAATAACTGCACCGGAATGCTATACACAATCGGGGCCAGTACTGCATTGACTGCAGGAATATGGACCATATGTTGACGGTCTTTGGCTTTAATACCACTGTTTTCATCAGCAAAGACGAACAGCTCACCACCACGTGCCTGCACTTCTTCCATATTGGATTTGAGTTTATCCAGCATGTCATCCTGTGGTGCCAGAATCACCACGGGCATGTCGTTGTCGACCAAGGCCAATGGACCATGTTTAAGTTCGCCTGCGGCATAACCTTCAGCATGAATATAGGAAATTTCCTTCAGCTTCAAGGCGCCTTCTAGCGCAATCGGGAAATGTGTACCGCGACCCAGGAACAGACAGTGCTGCTTTTCTACAAACAGTTCAGAAAGGCGTAAAATTTCATTGTCATGATGCAAGGTATCCAGAATCACCTTTGGCATATGCCATAAGTCGGTGCTAATGGCTGCCACCTGTTCTGCTGAAATTGTGTTTTTGACTGTACCCAGTTTTAGTACCAACAGCATCAGTGCAGCTAGCTGTGTGGTAAAGGCTTTAGTCGATGCAACACCAATCTCAGGGCCTGCCAAAGTCAGCAGACTGTGATTGGTTTCACGTACCATCGAGGAGGTTGCTACGTTGCAAATCGTCATGGTGGTGATATCCAGTCCTTTGGCAGCCGCACGTTTCTGTGTATCACGTAATGCAGCCAAGGTATCGGCAGTTTCACCAGATTGGGAAATACACACATACAGCGTATGATTTACAATCACTGGCGTACGATAACGGAATTCGCTGGCAATCTCGATCTGGCAAGGCAGATCAATCAGCTGTTCAAACCAGTATTTGGCGATCATGCCGGCATGATAGCTGGTACCGCAGGCAATTATTTGAATTTGCTGAATCTTGGCAAAATCCTCAACGGCATTCGCAAGAAAATCTTCGCGCAGATCATTCCCATTTAAAGCTTGGGAAATCGTCTGTTTGATCGCTTCAGGCTGCTCATAAATTTCTTTGAGCATGTAATGCTTGTATTCACCTTTAGAAGCATTGCTGACCGCAGCATCCAGTTCTTTGACCGGACGATCGACCAGTTGACCATCGACAAAGACTTCAATGGTGGTGCGGGTCAAACGGGCAATATCACCTTCTTCAAGGTAAATAAAACGGTTGGTAATCGGCAACAGAGCCAGTTGGTCAGAACTGATAAAGTTTTCACCAATGCCGACACCAATCACCAGTGGAGAGCCTTCACGTACGGTAATCAGTTCATCTGGATGATCCGTATGTACGATACCTAGTGCATAAGCACCTTTTAGTTGCGGCACCACCTGACGTACAGCTTCTAACAGGCTTGGGGTAGATTTCAGTGCATCATTGATCAGATGGGCAACCACTTCAGTATCGGTCTGTGAGGTAAACACATAGCCCAAAGCTTCAAGATCATCTTTAAGTTCTTGATAATTCTCAATAATCCCGTTATGCACCACTGCCACATTTTCAGAAATATGCGGATGGGCATTTTCTTCAGTTGGTTTGCCATGGGTTGCCCAGCGTGTATGTGCAATACCGAGGGAACCACTAATCTGTGATTCATTCACCGCCTGTTCAAGGTTGGAAACCTTGCCGACACGGCGTTCACGCAGAACCTGATGATTGTTAATCAGGGCTAAACCTGCTGAATCATAGCCACGGTATTCCAGGCGTTTTAAGCCTTCAATTAAAATATTGGTAATGCTGCGTTCCGCAATGCCACCGACGATACCACACATATTTGTTCCCCTTATTTCTTGATTTTTTGCGGACGTGGATAGTTTTCTTTGGCAAATTGCTTAGAGCGCTCTACTGCCAAACTGTTGTCTTCCACATCACGGGTAATCGTCGAGCCTGCACCGACTGTAGCACCGTTACCAATTCTCACAGGTGCCACTAATGAACTGTTCGAGCCAATAAAGGCTTGATCACCAATAATTGTTTTAAATTTGTTGGCACCATCATAATTACAGGTAATGGTCCCTGCACCGATGTTTGAGCCTGCACCAACTTCAGCATCACCCAGGTAGGTAAAGTGGTTGGCTTTAGAGCCTAGACCAATCGTGGTATTTTTAACTTCAACAAAGTTACCAATGTGAACTTCATTGGCAAGTTTTGCCCCTGGACGTAAACGTGCAAAAGGTCCAATTTGGGTATCTTCCCCAACGATGGCGCTATCGAAAATGCTATATGGCTGCACCTTGGTACCCGCTGCAATCTTGGTGTTCTTGATGATACAGCCAGCGCCAATTTCAACATTGTTACCTAACTCGCAATCACCTTCGATAATCACGTTGATATCAATGCGGACATCCTGACCGACAGTTAAATTGCCACGCAAGTCAAAACGGCTTGGATCAATCAGATGTACGCCTTGCTGCATCAGCTGTTTGGCCTGAAATGCCTGGAACTGACGTTCTAAAGCAGCCAGCTGCACACGGTCATTTACCCCTTCAACTTCAAAAGCCATTTCTGGTTCTACAGATGCAACTTGCATACCATCTGCCAAAGCCATCGCCACAATATCAGTCAGGTAATATTCACCTTGCGCATTGTCATTGCTTAAACGTGGTAGCCATTGATGCAACTTGGCATTGCTGACGGCATAAATACCGGTATTGATTTCCTTGATTTGACGTTGTTCTTCAGAAGCATCCTTGTGCTCAACAATGGCCTGGATCTGACCTTGTTCACGTACGATACGGCCATAACCATTGGCATCCGGCAGGGTAAGCGTCACCAGACCAATACCGGTTTCTGCAGTAGCATCGAGTAATTTTTGCAAGGTTACAGGATTAATGCACGGCACATCGCCGGAAAGAATCAGCGAAACGCCGTCTTGTGGCAGGACAGGCAAGGTCATTTGCACTGCATGGCCGGTACCCAGCTGTTCAGCCTGTTCTACCCATTTAATCTCTTGCTCTGCAAAAGCAGCCTGAACCCGGTCACCACCGTGACCATAAATCGTAATAATATTATCTGCGTTTAATTTTTTTGCCGTTTCAATGACATGACCCAGTAAAGGACGTCCTGCAAGGGGTTGTAATACTTTCGGTAAGCTGGAACGCATACGGGTTCCTTTACCTGCAGCAAGAATAATCACAGTCGTTGACATGTTCTAATCCTAAATATGGCTTATGCCACAGTGAAGTAAAAATAAAGCAAAATACAAAGGGCCGCCCACAGGCCAGCAATAATGTCATCCAGCATGATGCCGAAACCGCCGTCAATTTGACGGTCAATGACACGAATCGGCCAGGGCTTCCAGACATCGAATAAACGGAACAGAGCAAAACCGACCAATGCCCACATCCAGCTCATTTCATTTAGATAGAGCAAAGGCAAAAAGGTAATGGATTGACCTGCAAATTCATCCCACACAATGCGACCATCATCATGTACACCCATGACTTTAGCCGTATGCCCGCAAATATAGATGCCAATGAGCGACATTAGAATAATGGCTAATATGGTGCTCGATAGACCAATTGCAAGCCATAGCGGAATAAACAATAAGGCAAAAGCTGAACCAAACGTACCCGGCGCTTTCGGTAATAGGCCAGAACCAAAACCAACACCACAGAACACAATAAAACGGTCGGTCCATGACATGGCTTTAAAATTGATTGAAGGTTTATGCAAAATGTTGATACCCATTAAATTGAAGCAAATGATCTACGCCATCTTTTTCAAAAGTTAAGCCGCGCTGTTGCTGAATTGTGCCGATTATACTAATCGAATCATCAAGTTGTTTTTGCAATAATTTTTCATAATTTTGCGGGCTTATTGTAAAACATAATTCGTAGTCATCGCCACCCGCCAATGCATACTGCCATTTTTGTTCATCATTTAAGGCGTGCAGGGCAGTACTTAGTGGTAGGTTTTCAAGTTGCAGCTTTGCGCCGACATTTGATGCTTTAAGGATGTGTCCCAAATCTTGTGCAAGACCATCTGAGACATCAATCATGCTATTGGCCAGGCCTTTAAGCGCAGCACCTAAAGCACAACGTGGCGTTGGATAATCCAGACGTTTTTGTAGATCATGACCTAAATGCTTTAAGCCAAATGCCGCATCGCCAACCGTACCTGAAACACAAATCAGATCACCGATTTGGGCACCTGAACGTGGTACAGCAAGGCCTGTATCGACCCAGCCCAGTGCTGTGACAGATAGAGTCAGATGTGGACTTTGCGTGGTATCACCACCAATTAAACGCACGCCAAATTGATCGCAGCAGTCGTATAGCCCTTGGCTAAAGCCTTTGAGCCAAGCATGATCAATTTGGGGTAAGCTCAATGCCAATAAAATACTATGCGGTGTGGCGCCCATCGCGGCAATGTCAGATAAATTGACGGCAACGGATTTCCAGCCAATGGCATGTGGGTTCGTATCTAAAGGAAAATGTCGACCCGCAACTAAGGTGTCGGCACAAATCACCAATTGCTGGTGAGGTGGGGGAGTGAGCAAGGCTGAGTCGTCACCGACCCCTAAATCGACAGAATCTTGATTCTTACGATTGAAATAGGTGTCGATAATCGAAAACTCAGCCATACAACAAATCTACTTAAAACTTAGTTTGCTTGTTGTTTTTCTGCTGCACGTAAAGTTGTCGCTAAACGATCTAATACACCGTTGATGTATTTGTGGCTGTCTGCACCGCCAAAATGTTTAGCTAACTCAATTGCTTCGTCTAAAACGACACGATATGGAATCTCAAGATGTTCTTTGAGCTCATACGCACCTAAACGAAGTGTTGCGAGTTCTACACCGTCAAGTGCAGAAAGTTCGCGATCCAGCACAGGGATAAGCAAAGCATCCAATGCTTCATGATTGGCAACCACTTGAGTCAACAATTCATGATAATAGCCAAGATCCACTTTGTGCATGGCATTGTCCACACGTGTACGTGCTTCAATCTCATGCACAGGGTTGTGGCTCATTTGCCATTCATAAATTCCTTGTACAGCAAAACGACGTGCTTTACGTTTTGCAGCATAAGTTGCTTGAAGTGTTTGCGACATAGCCTTAAATAGCCTTTAACAAGTTAACCATTTCAATCGCAGTCAAGGCAGCTTCACTACCTTTATTGCCTGCTTTTGTTCCAGAGCGTTCAATCGCTTGTTCAATACTATCCGTAGTGAGTACGCCATTAATGACAGGAAGACCAGCGTCCAGACCAACTACGCCTAAACCTTTGGCACATTCACCTGCCACGAAATCGAAGTGCGGTGTGCTACCACGAATCACAGCGCCCAAAGCAATGATGGCATCGAAATTACCAGTCGCTGCTAATTTTTTTGCAACGATTGGAAGTTCCCAGGCACCAGGTGCATGAACGACCGTGATATTATCCTCTGATACACCATGGCGTTTCAATGTATCAACGGCACCTTCTAACAGATGTTCAACAACAAAGCTATTAAAACGACCAACTAAAATCGCATAACGGTCTTCGTTCGCGAGATGTAACATACCTTCAATACGGCGAACAGCCATAATAACCTCGATTCTTATCTTAAGATGTGTGTTGTGCGGTGATGTATTCCACCACTTCTAAATTAAAACCTGACAATGCATTAAAGCGTAATGGTGAACTCAGCAGTTTCATTTTTTCTACGCCTAGATCACGCAAAATTTGTGCACCGACACCAATAGTTTGATACTGCTGCGACAGTGCAGCATTGGATTTCACATTTTTGGGTGCTTTTAAAGTATCAAGCGCAGGACCTAGATCTTGTAAATGACGTTGACCAATCCATACCAAGACACCACGATCACTGCTTGCAATTTCTTTAAGTGCCTTGTCTAAATTCCAAGCCGGTTCGCCGTCCTGTTTATTCAGTTTTAATAGGTCCCGTGTCGGGTTAAAGCCGTGGACACGTACAGTCGTTACGCCTTCTTTCGGCTCGCCTTTGACTAGTGCCACATGAATATCCGGGTTACCTAATTCACGGTAACGATACAGATCAAAGGTACCGTATTCGGTATCAATTGTTTGCTGATCTAAACGTTCAACCGTTTGCTCATTGGTCATGCGATAATGAATCAAGTCAGCAATCGTACCAATTTTCAAGCCGTGTTTTTCAGCAAATACTTCTAAATCTGGGCGACGTGCCATGGTGCCATCTTCATTGATGATTTCACAAATGACCGATGCTGGCTCTAAACCTGCAAGGCGAGACAAATCACAACCTGCTTCGGTATGACCTGCACGGTGCAGGACACCACCTGGCTGTGCCATCAATGGGAAGATATGACCAGGCTGTACGATGTCCGTAGGTTTAGCATGAGCCGCCACAGCGGTTTGAATGGTATGCGCACGCTCTGCAGGTGAAATACCGGTAGAAATACCTTCAGCTGCTTCAATCGATAATGTGAAGTTGGTCCCGTGTTGAGCGCCATTAGCATCTACCATCAATGGAAGATTCAACTGTTGGCAACGCTCTTTACTTAAAGTCAGACACACTAAACCACGAGCATGGGTGATCATAAAGTTGATGTCTTCAGGACGCACGTGCGTGGCAGCAATGACTAAATCGCCTTCATTTTCACGATCTTCATCATCCATCAGGATGACCATTTTTCCTGCACGGATATCTGCTACAAGCTCTTCAACTGTATTGAGCGGCATCAACCTTCACCTTCTTTTTTGATCTTGTTCAGACCGAATCATGACATTATTGGTTGCATAGTCTAACGCTTTTTGAGCAATTTTGCCTATGCTTATTGATTTCCCTAAACTGAACATTGTTATACACAGTCTTTTTCGGCAAAGAAAGCCGACTTTATATGGAAGTTTTTAATTTTTGTATTTTTTTTATCCAATTGAAAATATTAAAAAAATCAATACTTATCATAGAGGGATATATACTTGTTTTGGATAGCTTTATGATTTTATTGGGATAGAGGGACGGTTATTTTTTTGTTTAAGATAAAATTACCAAGCCAATAAAAAAGCGAACTGAAGTTCGCTTTTGCTTAGACAGGAATTAGAAGAAACCTGCGGGTTTGGTCGAGTAGCTGACAAGCAAGTTTTTGGTTTGTTGATAATGATCGAGCATCATTTTGTGGTTCTCGCGTCCAATCCCTGATTTTTTATAACCACCAAATGCCGCATGGGCAGGGTAAATGTGATAACAGTTGGTCCAGACGCGACCTGCCTGAATCGCACGGCCGGCACGATAAGAGGTATGGGCTGAACGCGACCAGACACCAGCACCTAAGCCATAAATGGTGTCATTGGCAATTTTAATGGCATCATCAAAGTCCTTAAAAGTGGTCACGGCAAGTACAGGTCCAAAAATTTCTTCCTGGAAGGTTTTCATGTCATTGGTGCCTTTAAAAATGGTCGGTTCAATATAGAAGCCTTGACCTACTTCATGGCGTGCTTCACCACCTGTTAAGACCTGAGCACCTTCTTCACGACCTGTGGCGATACAACCCAAGATCTTATCCTGCTGTTCTTGCGATGCCTGTGCGCCAATCATGGTGTCGGTATCCAGCGGATGACCGGTTTTAATGCGCTTGACACGCTCAACTGCACGTTCCAGGAATTTGTCGGCAATACTTTCCTGTACCAGTGCACGTGAAGGGCAGGTACAGATTTCTCCTTGGTTGAGGGCAAACATGGTAAAACCTTCCAGGGCTTTATCTAGGTATTCATCCTCTTGATCCATCACATCTGCAAAGAACAGGTTTGGTGATTTACCACCCAGCTCTAAGGTCACAGGAATAATATTTTCAGTCGCATATTGCATAATCAATTGGCCGACTGCGGTTGAACCGGTAAAAGCAATTTTTGCGATACGAGGGTTGGTCGCCAGTGGACGGCCGACTTCGACCCCATAGCCATTAACAATATTCAGTACACCAGGTGGTAAAAGATCCTGAATCAGTTCAACCAACACTAAAATACTGACAGGGGTTTGTTCTGCTGGTTTCAGCACAATACAGTTACCGGCAGCTAAAGCCGGAGCCAGTTTCCATGCGGCCATGAGAATTGGGAAATTCCACGGAATGATTTGACCGACAACGCCGAGGGGTTCATGGAAATGATAGGCGATGGTGTCTTCGTCAATTTCTGAAATGCCGCCTTCTTGCGCGCGAATACAACCAGCAAAATAACGGAAGTGGTCGATACATAATGGAATATCCGCATTTAGGGTTTCACGAATCGGTTTACCGTTGTCCCAGGTCTCTGCCACCGCGAGCAATTCCAGGTTTTCCTCTAGACGATCGGCAATCTTGAGCAGGATATTTGAACGTGTGGTCGGTGATGAGCTATTCCACTGGGCTTTGGCGGCATGGGCGGCATCGAGTGCGAGTTCAATATCTTCTACACTGGAGCGTGGTGCTCTGGTAAAAACTTTGCCATCGACTGGGGAAATATTATCAAAGTATTCACCTTTGACCGGCGGCACCCATTTACCGCCAATAAAGTTTTCGTATTGTGCTTTAAATTGAATTTTTGAACCGTCAGTATTTGGATCTGCATAGCGCATATTTTTGTCCTTTCATTGATTGTTATAGCTGTGAGAGAAATAAAGCTGAGAGACGAAGACTCATCTTGGAATGAATAGTTATAGCTAATATAAAGAGCAAATCTGACGCTATGTCGAGGGTTTACAAGCGTGCTACAAAAGGTAACAAAGCGGGGGTAAGGGGATTTTGTTATTTTTAATAAAAATCAATTTACTAGGTTGGATAGATTAAATTTTTAAGGCGTTAAAACATGATGTTTCGCACATATAGGCTTGCTAAAAAATAACAATTAATACCTGCTTGATGAAAAATCTTTGAGCAAATTTTGGGGAAGGTCATTTATCATTTTCCTTCCCGCTATCTTGCAAATAATGAGGGTTATGAACTGGTCAAAGTCCTTTGGTCTGTAACCATTCAAACAGCTGTTGATAGACCTGTTCCCGTACCGCTTTTTCTGACAGTACCAGGTCATGCAAGCCATTATGAATTTCGCACAAGGTGACATCGCCCGATATTTTGCTGGCATGCTGAATCATATCCTGCACTTCCAGGATCACATCGCTGCTTTGTGCATGACGATTAAATTTTCGTGGATAAGTCGTCTGATGCGAATGCATGATCAGGACAGGAATGCTTAACTGAAGACCTTGATGCAGTTCTTTTTGCGCCTCATGAATGGCATGTACAAAGCTCAAACGCACCATGGGATAACGGACTTTTTTCCATTCGAGGTTAAAGTTCCATTCACCATGATGGCTGGCGTGCAAACTCGGGACATACCACTTATTAAGACGACTTGGGAACAGCAAGTTTGGAAAACGTTTGCCCATTGCTGCCATTCGAGGAATGGCAAATTTCTTTTCCAGACGACTCATATTGAAATCATAAAAGGGACTGTTTGCCCAGAGCGCTTTAATCAGGGGATGATCAGGATGATGTGCTGCATACAAGGTTGTGGTTAAGCCCCCCGTTGAATGTCCGCAAAGCAGCACGGCGTCATGACTTTCCTGACCGATAATATCCAGTGCCTGAGTAATTTCTGCATCATATTCTGACAGGCTATGAACGTTATAGTACTTCTGATGCGGCAAATAGGAGCGGCCATATTTACGTAGGTCCAGCGCATAAAAGTCAAAACCCTGCTCATTGAAACGCTCTGCCATTTCAGTCTGGAAAAAATAGTCGATAAAACCGTGGATATATAGCACCGCCTTTTTAGTCGGTTTAGCGGCTTTCTTGCGAACGAGGGTCGCCACCACCTGACCTTCATAATCATTCGGAAGATCTAAGGTGGCCTGTTCATAGCCAGCCCCTAAAATATCGGGTTGATAATCTACCTCTATCTTTGTTGTCATTATTTTCTCTTAACTTCTTGTTCAGATTTTATATTTAGATATTTCTACACTAGCGTCAAATAAAAAAACAGTATTTTCTAATGAGGAACTGATCACCTGAAATTAAAGATAAACAGCTCATCGGGATGGAATAAATGCGAGACAAGGTTTCTCTATACTGAAAAAGATATCTATAAGTTCCTTGTTTGTTATTTTGCTGGTAAATATAAGGCTAGAAAAACAGAAAAAGAGTATGATCTAATCAGTAGAATGCGCTTGTGCTCAGACCACATTGGAGTGTAGAAAGGCGCCATGTATGATACGCACCTTCCTAATACATGTAATTTTGTATAGCGAAGCTAAAATTATGGATGCAGATTGAAGAAAAATTTTTATTTTTTAAATCAATAAATTAATTGAAGTAGGGGATTGTGGAAATACCCAGAGAAATAGATATTCAACTAGGCATCTAACTTTAACCTGGCCAAAAGCTGAAAATAAAAAAAGCCCCAATTTTCGATCAGGGCTTTTAGAATTTGGAGCGGGAAACGAGACTCGAACTCGCGACCCCAACCTTGGCAAGAGTCACCGACATAAAATACACTAAATAACATAATTGGTATTTTAATAAACTCTATATATAACAGTTATATAGAGTTTTTATTTTGTGTGGTGTAATTTAAGGTAGGGTGGGGTACTTTGATTTTTGGTAACTAATTTATTTTGATAATCAACAATAATAACCAACATACACATGCTTAATCTAAAGGTGTTTTACTGACTGGTATAATTTTATAATGAGAGGGGGTGTTGCCTGGGGCTACGGTTTCTGTTTTGCCTTTTGGCGTAAGACGTACAAATATAAGCTTTCTACTTTTTCACGTGCCCATGGTGTGGTACGCAAGAATCGCAATGATGATTTAACACTTGGGTCTATGCAAAAACATCTAATTTCAATTTTACGACTTAAACCTTCAAAGCCACCGTAGTAATCCAATAATTCATCCAAAATGTCAGCAAGTTTTTTGCCGTGTAAAGGGTCATTGGAGTTGTTCATAATAGATCAATCGTATTTTGGGTGGCCATTATTATAACCTGGGCTAGTTGGAAAACTAGAGAGTTGGAATGTAAGTAATGATGGACTGAATAGCCACCAAAATTCTGGAGCACACCCAGCCATCGGGTGATGCATCATATATATGACTTGGTAATCCCATTTGCTGTGTAGGAAAGTTTTTTCTTAATGGGTCACCTTTTAATGGAAGTAGGTAAGAGGAAAGCTCTAAACCTTTACGGATCGCTTCAGCACTGTATTCAAAGGCAATTAATGGTCGACCTGTGATTGCTGTTGAGGAGACCAGTGTACCCTAAAGCCAATATTCACCCCATCCATTGTAGTAAACATTAAGTTTTTTGAGCATGGATTTATTTCCTTTTGATACGTTGGCGAGCCGTATTGCTCTCATAGCGAAGAATATCATCTACACTGTTTAAATTAGGTTTGAAGAGTTCCTCTAATTCTTGTAATCGGCCTAGGACCATGGCAACGCGTACTAAATTTTCAAATGAAACATTTCGACCTGCTTCCAGATTGGATACTGTATTCACACCAATACCAGCACGTGCAGCAACATCTGCCTGAGTCATTTCCAGATAAAGTCGTTCTTTACGAAGCCTCTCACATAATAATCCAACAACTTCTTCAGGTTTTATGAATTTTAAATCCATAATATTGGGTCTTATGTCCATATATGTCTATTAAACCACAAAATAATGGAGTTATAAAATAAACAGTTGATCGGTAAGAAGGTGCTTTATTGGCCTGATTAGATCCTATTAGATTAAAGAAATCTAATTAGACATTTACAATCTAATGGAATCTAATACAATCTATGGTAATAAATAAATCATTGCCGAGTAATTAAAATGATGACCATCTCCAATGACCCTTGGCACTTTCCACGTACCGAACTGGCGAAACAAATTTTAGGCATGTTTGAGACTGGACTAGCTAGTTCTCTGACTTTTTTTGCCCCACGCCGGATGGGAAAAACTGAATTTTTACGAAAAGATATTACGCCCCTAGCAGAACAGCTTGGATGGCGCGTTTTTTATTTCAGTTTTTTAGATGCAGGCCTGCATAGTGAAGGGCAGTTTGTAAAAGCTCTTGATGAGTTTTCAAAACAAAATGGCTTAATGGGGAAAGCCACACATTGGATTAAAAATATTGGTTCTTTAAGTACAGAGGTGGCAGGGGTAAAAGCTGAAGTGACACTTCTACAAGGACAAGTGAATTCCAGTATTTTGTCTAGCATTACTAAACTGGCTCAGCAGGGGAAACCTATTTTACTGTTACTTGATGAGATTCAGGCTTTAGCTAGTTCAAAATATAAAACCACGATTGCCAGTTTACGTACCGCTTTAGATATGCATAAAGAAACAATAAAGGTAGTTTTTACTGGTTCAAGTCGAGAAGGCCTGAGACAAATGTTTTCTGTGAGTAGTGCTCCCTTTTTTCATTATGGACAGAATTTACCTTTTCCAAATCTAACAAAAGCATTTACAGATCATCTGGCAGATGTATTTAATCAGACAACAGGACGTAGTTTGAATAAAGAAATTTTATGGCACGCTTTTTTAGATATGAAGCAAAGTCCTCAACTAGCAAGATCATTAGTGGAGCGTTTAGCCTTAAACCCAATGCTGGCTATAGATTTTGCCAAGGAACAGCTTATAGCCGATACAATGGGGCATCGTGACTTTTCGGGATTATGGGGAGAGTTTAAGTTATTAGAACAGCTAATTTTAAAAGCCATAGCGGAATCACAAGTTGAACTTTATAGTAGTCAATTTAGACAACATCTGGCTGATTCCATTGGTGTAGATAACATTGCGGTATCAAGTATTCAATCGGCCCTACGTTCTTTATCAAAAAAACAAATTATTTTTAAACCAGAAAATGGTACTTATGAAATCGAGGATGCTCTTTTTAAAGAATGGATTATGGATGAAGCATAATTTTGAAAACTCATTTGGATAAAAATTAACCGTACTGAGCTTGTCGGAGAATTTTTATTTAAGTATTTTATTCATAGACATTATTTCAATATAATGGGTGTCTATGAACAGAGAAATTCAACAAAGACTCGTATGAGTTAAATTATTTGAAGAGACTAATGATGCTGGCCTAGTTTGTCGGAGATGTGGCATTTCTAGACCAACGTTACGCAAGTGGTGGAAACGATATTCTGAGCAAGGTATTGATGGATTAAGTAGCCAGAGTAGACGTCCCTTAAAATCGCCAAATACTAAAATCAATGCTGAGCTAAAAGCCTTAATATTAGAAATGCGCTCAGCTAGAAATTTTGGTGCTCGACGTTTGCAAACAGAATTGATGAGGCTGCACGGAGTCTCGTTGTCCTTAGCGACTATCCATAAAGTACTATCCACCCATCAAGTCAAACCGATTAAAAAATTCCGTCGTAAAGCAGATTTCATTCGTTATGAACGCCCATTACCAGGCGATAGAATTCAAATGGATACCTGTAAACTGGGTCCAGGACTATATCAGTACACATCTATCGATGACTGCACACGATATCGCGTTTTAAGGATATATAAACGCCGAACAGCAGCGAATACTCTCGACTTTTTAGACTGCGTAATTGAAGAAATGCCTTTTCCCATACAGCGAATACAGACCGATCGTGGGCGGGAATTCTTTGCTGAAAAAGTACAGAAAAAAATGATGCAGCATGGAATCAAATTTAGGCCAAATAAACCAGGTTCACCTCATCTGAATGGCAAGGTAGAGCGTTCACAAAAAACTGATAAATCTGAGTTCTACGCTACTGTAGATATCAATTCTGAGGATATCCAAGACAAGCTAGCCGAATGGCAGCATTACTATAACTGGATGAGACCACATTCAGCGTTGAAAGGTAAAACACCGATGGAGAGGTACTTTGAATTATGTGAAGAAACTCCTTTCTCAGATGAAGTCCAGAAGCAATACAACCCCTCAAATGAACGGATTCAACATGCCAATTACAAGATGGATCTAGAGATCGCTAAATTGAAATGATCTCTATGAATCACACATAGAAACAATGCTAAAACTTTTGACCCCATTTGGTTTAAAATTAACTGTTGTGAAGAAATGATCACTTTCTATCAGGATATTTTCGATCTCAATGAACTGTTTAACTTCTCGAATTTGATTGTCTTTATTCACAATATTCCTATTGAGTGAGTCGAATCTGTGCTCAGGTTGAGCAGTTCGGCTACTGTTCTGAAATGACAGCTTTGTCCGTTATAATTGTATAAACATTTTTAGTGTCTGGTAATCATGTCGTCATTGATCAATTTTCTATCTCGCTTTAGTACTGCAACTCTTCATCGTAGTCTGAGCTATGCTAAGCACATTGATAGGGAAACAATTGAGTTTTTTGAGGAAAATGATGATGTCACGATGTATGCTCAAATTGAAGGGACAGATTATTACGATACCGCGATTACCTATAATCCCCAAAAAGACCGTTTAATCGATGACGACTGCACTTGTCCGGTTGGATATAACTGTAAACATGCTGCTGCTTTAGCGCGGTTATTCTTTCAAGAATATCGTCAGGAATTTCAACAGCGTTATGCTGACTCTCAATCCCCGCAGGGAATCGCAAAACGCCAACGTGGGGATGATCAGGCACAGCGCTGGTTGAATGATTTTAAACGGTATTTACAACAGACTGAACCAGAGCAATCTGTCAAAACAAACAATTATTTAATTTACCTGCTAGATCAGTCTGTCAGCTTAAAGAAATTGACAGTTGATG
>NZ_PQLP01000039.1:0-26367 GCF_002918965.1 Acinetobacter sp. ACNIH3
AAAAAGGCACATGCGAAAATATGAATGGTTTAATTAGGCAATATTTACCTAAAGGGATTGATTTAAATCAGGCAGATCAGCATTATTTAAATCAAGTTGCCATGTCACTGAATACTCGTCCTAGAAAAGCGTTAGATTGGCTTACACCATTAGAGAAATTTGCTCAGCTTGTTGATTATCATAAGACTTTTCAAACTGTCGCACCTCATGTTTGAATTCGCCAGCTTTAGTGGGTTCAACTCCCGCCATCTCTACCAAAATTCTTGTTATAAATCAGCCACTTATATTAAGTGGCTTTTTTATTAAGTATTTTTTCTACTAATTAAAATTTTATTATCATCATTATCTTTATTGATCACCTTAAATATAAATTAGTGTGAAAGTAGTTCTGAATCTTAAATTTTATAAGTTTTATTGAGCTTAATAAAAAAATAATAAACCGAAAAAAAAATAGTTTTTCTGCAAACTTATTTGAATAGAAATAAAGATAATTTTATTTGATCCAATAAGGTGAATTACATTCATAAAATTTTATTGGGCTTTTAAAAATTGTACGGCAAGAACATGAATATTATAGAAAAATATTCTTTACCTTCAATGTAATTACGATGCTAAAGGAATATTTCATAAGAATAATCAAAGCAGCTTTCGCTGCTTTGATTATTCAGTAGAAGCAGATCAGGCAGCCTCAAGTCTATCCGTAATCAGCTCAACTCCAGTTGCAGCTTTAATCTGCTCAAGCGTGACATCTTGGGCCAGTTCTATTAAGACTATTCCTCTTGAAGTAATATCCATAACGCCGAGATCACTGATAATCCGGTTGACCACACCTTTACCTGTTAGTGGCAAAGTACATTGAGGAACGATTTTCGAGGTACCATCTTTAGCCGTGTGTTCCATTAGGACTACAACTTTCTGCACACCGGCTACCAGATCCATGGCACCGCCCATACCTTTGACTTTCTTGCCTGGAATCATCCAGTTTGCCAGATCACCCTTTTCGGAAACTTCCATTGCCCCCAGAATCGCAATATTGACATGTCCACCGCGAATCATGGCAAAGGAATCCGCACTGGAAAAGAAGGCAGCACCTTTGCGGGCAGTGACTGTCTGTTTACCGGCATTAATCAGGTCTGCATCAACTGTTTCTGCAGTCGGGAATTCATCAATGCCTAAGAGGCCATTTTCAGACTGGAGCCAGACATTGATATTTTCTGGAATATAGTTGGCTACCAAGGTTGGCAAGCCAATACCGAGATTGACATAGAAACCATCTTCAAGTTCCTGTGACGCACGCTGAGCCATTTCATTTCGAGTCCAGGCCATGATTATGCTCCTGCCTTTAAGGTCATCTGTTCAATGCGCTTTTCCGGTGCAGCATTGATAACAATTCGGTTTACATAAATTCCAGGTAGATGAATATCATCCGGATCAAGTTCACCAATCTCTACAACCTGTTCAACTTCAGCCACAGTGATTTTACCGGCCATGGCACATTCAGGATTGAAATTACGCGCAGTTTTACGGAAGACCAGATTGCCGGCTTTATCCGCTTTATAGGCTTTAACCAGAGCCACATCAGCAGTTAAGGATTCTTCCAGAATATAAGACTTGCCATTGAATTCGCGGACTTCTTTACCTTCGGCAACCAAGGTACCTACGCCTGTTTGAGTGTAGAAAGCAGGAATACCTGCACCGCCCGCACGCAGTTTTTCTGCCAGTGTGCCTTGAGGTGTCAGCTCTACTTCCAGTTCACCATTCAGATATTGGCGTTCAAATTCCTTGTTCTCACCGACATAAGAAGAAATCATCTTTTTGATCTGCTTGGTTTGCAGCAATTTGCCCAAACCGAAATCGTCTACACCGGCATTATTGGAGATACAGGTCAGGCCAGTCACACCGGTATATTTTAAAGCTTCAATAAGTGCTTCAGGGATACCGCATAAACCGAACCCACCAACGGTTAGCGTTTGATTGTCGGCAACGATATCCGCTAAAGCTTCCTGAGCATTGGCAACGACTTTATTCATCAGAAATCCTTTTCTTAAAATTCAAGCGTCCATCTTGGCTTCGCGAGCGCTATGGTCTAATTCATCTGCATGCAGGAAGTGGGTATGTGAAGGTGCGCGTTTAGTCTTCGACCATTCTTCCAGCATTTCGTATTTCATTTCTTCGGTAATCATGGCAATTTTCTGCGGTGCTTTTTCATCATCATACGCCAGCTCCAGACGGTGGCCATTTGGATCAAAGAAGTAAATTGAATGGAAAATGCCGTGATTGGTAATGCCCAGTACATCTACGCCATTGGCTTCCAGATGTTCTTTG
Source organism: Acinetobacter sp. ACNIH3 (assembly GCF_002918965.1). NCBI lineage: Bacteria > Pseudomonadati > Pseudomonadota > Gammaproteobacteria > Moraxellales > Moraxellaceae > Acinetobacter > Acinetobacter sp. ACNIH3. Next base: position 2,326 of record NZ_PQLP01000039.1, read on the forward strand.
GCCTGAACCAGTGCTTGACGATCCTTCACTTTTAAGGCAATGTGCTGCACCCATTTCGGGGTGTTTTCATCGCGGCCCATTTCCGGTTGGGTGGGCAGTTCAAAGAAGGCCAACACATTGCCATTGCCTGCATCTAAAAACAGATGCATATATGGGTCGAAAGCCTTGGTAGACGGAACATGATCCTCAGCAAAAGCCAGAATAAAGTCCATATTCAGGTTCTTTTTGTACCATTCCACGGTTTCTTTGGCATCTTTACAGCGGTAGGCGACATGGTGAATTTTTTCGATTTGAATGGTCATGGTTATATCCTTATATATTCTTATGCTGCATCGGGCTGCGCTTCAGGTGCAGCTTTTTGAAATGCGTCTAGTGAGTTGCAATGGGCATAAATCGATTCAATTTTCGGGAAATCCAAAAGATCAATGTTGAAACGTTTGGCGTTATATACCTGTGGAATCAGACAGCAATCTGCAAGACTCGGCTGATCTCCAAAACAGAATTGGCCATTTGAAAGCGTTAATTGAGCTTCGAGCGCTTTTAAACCGGTGATGACCCAGTGTCTGTACCATTCGGTTTTCTGTTCATCGCTGGCACTCAGGGTTTTACTAAGGTATTGAAGTACACGTAGGTTATTTAAGGGATGAATGTCGCAGGCAATATTCAGACTAAAGGCCCGAATCAGCGCACGCTGTTGCAAATCCTTGGGCAACAGGGGAGTTTCCGGAAATTTTTCTTCCAGATATTCAATCATGCTGAGCGACTGGGTCAGCGTGAAATCATCTTCAATTAAGGCAGGCACCAGCTCACCCGGATTGACCTGTCGAAACGTTTCACTATGCTGTTCGCCGCCGTTGTTTACCAGATGAACCGGAATATGTTCTGCTTTGAGTTCTTTCAGGTTGAGCGCAATACGAACCCGGTAAGCGGCTGAACTCCGAAAATAGGTATACAGTTGCATGGTCATAATTTCACCCTGGCTTATTCAGTAAAACCGAAATCAATCGCCGGCAGGATTTTGCCGCTCACAGCACCGAAACCGATACGCAGGCCATCTTTTTCACAATGACCTTTCATGATCACGGTATCGCCATCCTGAATGAAGGTGCGCTGTTCACCATTCGACAAAGTCAGTGGTTTGGTTGCATTCCAGGTGATTTCCAGTAATGAACCATAAGAATTTGGCGTAGGACCGGAAATTGTGCCGGAACCCATCAGATCACCGACTTGAACATTACAGCCGGCAATTGTGTGATGAGCCAGTTGCTGTGCCATCGACCAGTACATATATTTGAAATTGGTTTCACAGATCACATCAGCCTGGTCTGAATTTTCAGGCTGAATTTCAACAGACAGGTTAATGTCATAGCTGTTACTGCTGCTATCTTCACGCAGATAGGCCAGAGGTTTTGGCTCTTGAGCAGGTGAGCTGGTTTTAAATGGTTCAAGCGCTTCCATGGTTACGATCCATGGCGAGATCGAAGAGGCAAAAGTCTTGGCGTTAAATGGACCTAGCGGTACATATTCCCATTGTTGCAAGTCACGTGCAGACCAGTCATTGAATAGCACAATGCCAAAAATATGATCCCAGGCATTTTCAATCGCAATAGGCTCGCCTAAGTTATTTGGCTTGCCGATGATAAAGCCGGTTTCCAGTTCAAAGTCGAGCTTGCGACATGCTGAAAAGACTGGACGATCAGAATCCGGTAATTTGATCTGTCCAGATGGACGCACGATCTCTGTACCGCTGACAATTACGGAGCTGGCACGGCCGTTATAACCGACTGGAAGTTCTGACCAGTTTGCTAACAATGCATTTTTCGGATCACGGAACATACAGCCGACATTGGTGGCATGCTCTTTCGATGAATAGAAATCGGTATAGCCCGGGATATGCACCGGCAGATGCATTTTGACATCTGACTGGTTAAAGAAAACCTGATCACGGAGTTCCTGATTATCACGCAATTCGGCATGATCTGCTGACAACAGCGTCTGTAACTCTGCTCGTACTTTAGACCAGTTGGCTTTACCCGACTCAATAAAAGCATTCAAGGTTGGCTGGTTAAAAAATTGCTGGCCTTGTTCCAGCTTTAAATAACCCTTTGCTTCCAATGCTGCCAGGTCAACCACCCATTCTCCAAGTGCAACTCCGGCACGTGGTTGAGCATTCTGCTTATCACTGAAAATACCATAAGGCAGGTTTTCTAAAGGGAAATCTGAATCAGGAGCGATGTCGACAAATGACTTTAAACGCGTCGTCATAAATATGGATCCTTTCCGTGGAAAATTTAAGTGCTATACAGAATCATACTTATATTTTTAAATTACGCAATAAATAATTTGATTATGAATAATGTAAATTTGTTAAAATGCCGCTATGATCTGAATCTGGAATCAGATTTGGCTGAGCAAGATTTTTGATTTCAGTAGTACAATGGCTTGATAGAACCATGAAAATTAATGCGTATATGCAGGATGAAACGATGAACGTTGAGGAAGAAAAATTACAGGGAGGGGTGCAGTCTCTAGAAGTAGGATTAACTGTGCTCGATGCATTGACTGAACATAATGCACCAATGATGTTAAAAGAGCTGTCAGAAGTCCTGTCTATGCATCCTGCAAAAGTGCATCGTTATGTGGTGAGTCTGATACGTAAAGGTTATGCACAGCAGCTCAGTGACGGGCGCTATAGCCTGGGTGAGCGTGCTCACGCATTTGGGGTGAATGCCTTAAAACGTACCGATATGCTGGAGTTAACCCAAAAATATATTGCGGAAATTCAGCAGCATTTAAATTGCAGTATTCATGTCAGCAAGTGGTTTTCCGATGGTGCTGTCGTGGTTCAGTCGCTTGAATCTAACCACGTATTTAATATCATTACCCGGGTCGGTTCACGTATGCCTTTGCTGAAGTCGGCAACAGGCCGTTTGCATGCCTGCCTACAGCCGGAACATATCATTAAGCCCTTACTGGAAAAAGAATGGGCAAGTAATGCTAAAACCGGTCAATATCCTGCGAACTGGGAAGAATTCTTGCAGCTTAAGAAGCAAATTCTGCTACAGGGTTATGCCTCAGTCACTGGCGATATGATGGCGGGCATCCATGCGGTGGCGATTCCAGTATATAACTTCAGTCGACAGCTTGATCATGTTATTACCTGTATTGGCACCGAAGACCAGTTGCCAGCAGACCAGATGCAAGAAGCCATTGATTATCTGCTTGGAATCCAAAAACAGATTGATGGCTTGTTTAATCCAGAGGTTACTGTCTAAAACTTTCATTTATTGCAGATAAGTTTTCTAAACCTGAACTCATTTCACAGATCCAGATCTGATTCAGGGATTGGATCTTTTTTATCAAGATTTTGATCGCTAAATAGGATTAAAAATGATTTTATTTTTGCAACACAAAACCAAGATGATCACTCGCTTTTAATTTAAAAAAAGAATAAAGCAAGATCCATAAAAAAGCCTTCCAATATTAGAATTAGAAGGCTTCTAACAACTTAATTATTTCTAAGCAATCAACGGTTCAGCTTCACTTTGCATTTTAATCACAGCTGCCATCGACTTGGCAACATAATCAATATTGCTGAGGTTCAGACCCGCCGTACACATGCGGCCACTACGAACCAGATAAATACCATAATGCTGTTTTAACAAATCTACCTGTTCAGCAGTTAAGCCGGTATAGCTAAACATACCTTGCTGCTGGGTCAGGTAAGTAAAATCCAGCTCCGGTAGCGCCTCGAATAATTTTTCTTTGAGTAAGCCACGCATGCTTAAAATACGCTGGCGCATTTCTTCCACCTCAGCCTGCCACTGGCTAAACAGCGCAGGATCATTCAATACCTGGCTGACCAGCAGGGCACCATTCGCCGCCGGACTTGAATAAATCCGGCGCACGGTAGCTTTTAGCTGACCCAACACATTTTTCGCACTGCTGCCATCATCACAGACAAAGCTCAGGCTGCCAATTCGTTCACCGTATAAAGAAAAGATCTTGGAAAATGAATGGCTCACGATGAAGTGCATTCCGGCCTGATCGAGAGCATGGATGGCATAAGCATCCTGTTCCAACCCTTGACCAAAACCTTGATACGCCATATCCAGGAAAGGAATTAAAGATTGGGCTTTTAAAACTTCAATAACTTGATCCCATTCATGTGGCTGTAAGTTGGCCCCGGTCGGATTATGACAGCAGGGATGCAGTAGCACGATGCTCTGCGCTGGCAGCTGTTTTAAGCAATCCAGCATCGCCGGAACATTCACGGCATTGGTTTCTGCATCATAATAAGGATAAAAATGGGTTTGAATACCAGCGCCACTAAAGATCGCAATATGGTTTTCCCAAGTCGGCTGACTGACCCAGATTTCTGATTCTGGAAAATATTTCTTTAAAAAATCTGCGCCGACTTTCAGTGCTCCCGAACCGCCCAAGGTCTGAATTGTGACTACACGGCCTTGCTCGCGAGCAGGGCTAGAAGTTCCAAAAATTAATTTCTGTGCAGCCTGGTTAAAGCTGTTCAGTCCATCCATCGGCAAATAGACACGAACTTTATGATAGTCAGGGGTCAGGTAAGTATAAGCTTTCTGAACTGAGTCTAGCTGCGGCACAATGTTATCTTCATTGTAATACAGACCGATACTTAAGTTGACTTTGTTACTCCGTTGATCTTTGTTGAATTCTTCCATTAAAGAAAGAATCGGATCACCGGCATAGGGATCAATATGTTGAAACATGAATCTATCCTAATCTAATTAATATAGTATTACGCTTCTGGTAAAGAGCTGATTTTGGTCGTGTCTAACACAGCTGTCTGATTTTCTTTTTTGCGTTTGAAGAAATAAGCAATCATCAGAAGTCCAATCCAGACCGGGATCATAACAACCGCAATTCGCATTTCTGGGGTACTGCTCATAATCAGCAGAATACCGCCCATAAATGCGATACATAAATAGTTAGTGAATGGGTAAGCCACACTTGGAAAATCTGTTCTGGTCTGCATGCGGTTCATGGAGGTCTTGAATTTTAAATGGGTATAGGAAATTACCACCCAGTTAATCACAATGGCTGCGACCACCAGCATCATCAGCATGCTAAAGGCTTTTTTTGGCACCAGATAATTTAACAAGACACATAGGAGCGTACAGAATGCCGAGACCATAACGGCATTGACCGGAATACCGCGTTGATTGATTTTAGCTAGAAATTTAGGTGCATTACCTTGTTGAGCTAATCCCAACAGCATGCGGCTGGTACAGTAATTAGTACTGTTATAAACCGAAATCGCTGCGGTTAAAACCACAAAATTCAGAACTGCGGCCACTGTCTGGCTACCAAGCGAATCGAAAATCAGCACGAAAGGACTGCCGCCTTGCGCCATCATATTCCAAGGATAAAGCGATAGAATCACCACCAGGCTCAGGATATAAAATAACAGAACACGGTAAACAATCTGGTTCACTGCTTTAGGTAAGGTTTTTTTCGGGTTATCTGTTTCTGCCGCTGCAATGCCGACCAGTTCAATACCGCCAAAAGCAAACATGATCATGGCCATCGCCATAATCAGACCCATAATCCCATTCGGGAAGAAGCCACCTAATTGCCACAAATTTTCCAGACTGGATTGGCTGTGACCACTGCCACTGGCCAGTAAATAACTGCCGAAAGCAATCATGGCAATAATGGCGCCGACTTTAATGATCGCCAGCCAGAATTCCATTTCTCCGAATAATTTTACGTGAAGTAAGTTGATTACATTAATGAAAATAAAGAAGCCGAGCGCAGACACCCAGGTTGGGATTTCAGGCCACCAGTAATGCACATACAAACCGACAGCGCTTAATTCGGCCATACAGACCAGAATATTCAGTACCCAATAATTCCAGCCAGACATAAATCCGGCAAACTTGCCCCAGTATTTATAAGCGAAATGGCTAAAAGAGCCGCTGACAGGTTCATGTACAATCATTTCACCCAACTGGCGCATCATTAGAAAAGCAATCAAGCCTGCAATGGCATAACCCAGAATAACGGAAGGTCCGGCCAGCTTGATGGTTTGTGAGATGCCGAGAAACAGGCCGGTACCAATGGAACCACCCAGTGCAATAAGTTGAATATGCCGGTTACTTAAACCCTTTTTCAGGTTTCCTTGTTCAATATGCTGCATTTTTATTCATCATCCATGTGAGATTAAGTACTGAACAGTGATGATGGGCTTTATTATTTTTATACCGTCATCGGTGCAGAATCTTAAGTTTTATATAAGCGTATATGTTGAAACAGAGGCAGTAATACCGATGCATATGACACTATATGCATCGGTATATTTTAAACAAAGATCAGGCTTTCGAGATGTCCAGAACGCCACGTTTGATCTGATCACGTTCAATGGATTCAAATAAGGCCTTAAAGTTCCCTTCACCGAAACCATCGTCATCTTTGCGCTGGATAAACTCAAAGAACACTGGACCAATCATATTTTCAGAGAAAATCTGTAACAGCAGGCGTTTATTACCGTCTTTGGTATTGCCATCTAGCAGGATGCCGCGTTTTTGCAGTTCATCTGCCGGTTCACCATGATTTGGCAAGCGCTCATCCAGCATTTCATAATAGGTGCTTGGCGGCGGTGTCATAAACTTGGTACCTAAGGCTTTAAGCTTGTCCCAGGTTTCCAGAAGGTCATCACAAATAAAGGCAATATGCTGAATGCCTTCACCATTAAATTCATTTAAGAATTCAGCAATCTGACCATTACCTTTATCTGAATCTTCATTCAGTGGAATACGGATCTTGCCGTCTGGCGCTGTCAGGGCTTTAGAAGTCAGGCCAGTGTATTCACCTTTAATATCGAAATAGCGGATTTCCTGAAAATTGAAAATCTTTTCATAGAAATCTGACCAGTACTGCATACGGCCTTTATACACATTATGGGTTAAATGATCGATTTCATTTAAACCTGTACCCAGTGGACGGGATGGAACGTTATCAAAGAAAATAAAATCATTCTGGTAAATGTCACAATCCACCAGGAAGATTGGAGAACCGCCAATGCCTTTAATCGCCGGAATGTTCAGCTCCATTGGGCCGATTTTGTTGTAAATTGGCTCCGCACCTATTTCAATTGCTTTTTGAAAGGCTTTCGCAGCATTTTTGGTACGGAATCCCATTGCACAGGCAGAAGGGCCATGCTCTTTATAAAAATATGCTGCATATGATTCAGGCTGATAATTCAGAATGATATTAATATTGCCTTGGCGCCATAAGTAAACATTTTTCGATTTATGCTTCGCCACTTTCGTGAATCCGATGGTTTGAAAAACAGGATCCAGTTGGCCATCTTCAGAGACAAATTCAATAAATTCGAATCCGCACAGTTCTAATGGATTGGCTAATTCATTCATACAACATCCTCATTATTTAAAAGCAATCCTATTGCTCATCTTTTACTGTCTTGTTCAGGACTCACGGATGTATCACTGCCATTTTATATTGAGTAGACAAATCCGTTTGCCTGACTTCTTTTACTTACTGAACTGCATCGCTTCCTGATGCATACAAGAAAAAGAAGGAATTTACCTCATCATACTGGATATAAGATATTATTCAATACGTAATTTAATTACGTAATAAATAATAAAGTAAAATAATGGGGTAATTTATAACATAAATTAATGTTATTCATAAAAATATTTTTTAGATAATTCCAGGAAATTAACGCACTGGAAATGTAGCTTTTTGTAAGGCTAAGTCGTCTTAAACGAGCTATTTTGCAAGGCTTGCTGAGCTCAGGTTTTTAGGAAAAGAACCTGAAAAATTGAAATATGCAGACCTTGGTTTTAAATTAATTTTTCACAAAGAAAGAAAAAACCTTTAAATGGTTAAAGGTCTTACTGTTTGGAAGGAATTTAATCTGTCAGTTTTTCCACTTCTATACTTTCACGATAGATACAGGCAGCCTTTATACAGTAGGAAAACACCAATTACCCCGGCCACCGCATTGTCATAGAAATGGGGTTTCCGACCGATTAAGGTATTTTCAAAGTAGCGGTCTGTAATCAGCGCAAATGAAAAAGCAAGGCATATGGTCGACTTGGACATCGACAACTTTATAAACATTTTAGTGGCTTGGAACAGCTGCAAAGCACTTTATAAAATCTGCAGCAGATCAAGAAGTACCTGCTATTACAATTCGAAGAATAAAAACACAACAAAGAAACTGGCCTTTTGCCAGCTTAGGTCGAATATAGAATGCACAAATGCGTTATCTCTTATCTACGCAGAGGTGAGATCATGAATATTGCAAAAAATACCATCTGCCTTTGGTACGATCACGATGCTGAAGAGGCTGCACGGTTTTATGAAGAAACCTTCCCAGATTCCTCAGTAGGAGCAATAGTCCTTGCGCCTGGAGATTATCCGTCAGGAAAAAAGGGAGATGTCATTACAGTCAATTTTACGGTATTGGGTATTCCATGTATTGGTTTGAATGGTGGGCCAGAATTTAAGCATAATGAAGCTTTTTCCTTTCAAGTGGCCACACAAGATCAGGAAGAAACGGACCGATACTGGAATGCGATTGTGAACAATAGTGGGCAAGAAAGTGAATGCGGCTGGTGTAAGGATAAATGGGGAATTTCTTGGCAGATTATCCCCATGGCTTTACTTGAAGCATCTTACAGTCCAGATCCTGCAGTAGCAAAAAGGGCATTTGATGCCATGCTTAAAATGAAGAAAATTGATGTAGCAATAATTCAGGCAGCGATTCGTGGTTAAGTCATGTGGACTGATACAGCTTGTATATCTGATGTTTCCGATGAAATGAGTCACTTTATGAATAGACATAGATTGAGCTAAATTTTAAAAATCTCGCGCTTTTTATTTGTACCGACTCAGATTTAAACTTTAATGAATTGTCAGCTTGAGTTAAACAATACTTTTATAAAAAAGCCCTTGGATTTTTAGAGCCAAGGACTTTAAATTTTCTACTATGAGCTTGGTTTTACTGGCTTTTAGGAGCTTGGTAGTGAGTAAGTTGCAAACTCATTATTAATCTTTATCAAGACAGAAATTGAGAATTTTATTTATAAGTTTTATATATAAATAATAAGGATTAAAGCAGCTTAAATCATAAAATCTTGCAGCATAAAATTGTAATTGATTGAAAAGCTCAGCTTATAAATTAGCGTCATTCCTTCAAATTTTGATAGAAAAGGCTAAACCATTTTTTAAAAAACCGCGTATTATTTCTGCATTCCTTTTTAACATTGATGTTGAGACTATGATTCGCAATGACTGGACGCGTGACGAGATTCAGGCACTTTATGATCTACCACTGATGGATCTGCTATTTCAGGCACAGCAAATTCATCGTGAGCATTTTGATGCCAATACCGTACAGGTCAGCACCTTACTCTCTATTAAAACCGGTCGTTGTCCGGAAGACTGTAAATACTGTTCCCAGTCTGCCCATTACGATACAGATCTGGAAATTGAAAAAAGAGTAGAGGTACAAAAAGCCATTGCTGAAGCAAAGCAGGCGAAAGAATCAGGATCGACCCGTTTCTGTATGGGCGCAGCATGGCGGAATCCGCATGAGCGCGATATGCCTTATGTGCTGGAATTGATCCAGGAAGTAAAAAAGCTGGGTATGGAAACCTGCATGACCTTAGGTATGTTGAATGCCTCTCAGGCAGAACGTTTAAAAGATGCTGGACTGGATTATTACAATCATAACCTCGACACTTCGCGTGAATATTACGCGAATGTCATTAGCACCCGAACTTTTGACGATCGCTTAAATACTTTAGACCATGTCCGTTCAGCTGGAATTAATGTATGTAGTGGCGGGATTGTCGGTTTAGGTGAAGGTAAACAGGACCGTGTGGGATTATTATTTGAACTGGCGACGATGCCAATTCATCCGGAATCGGTACCAATTAATATGCTGGTGCCAATCGAAGGAACACCGCTCGCCGATGTAGAAAAGCTGGATGTGATTGACTGGATCCGGACGATTGCCGTAGCACGTATCATCATGCCAAAAAGCTATATCCGTCTGTCTGCAGGCCGTGAGTCTCTATCTGATTCCGATCAGGCCCTGGCATTCATGGCAGGTGCTAACTCACTGTTCTCAGGTGATAAATTACTGACTGCACCGAATAGTGGTGAAGGCAAGGACAAAGCCCTGTTTGCCAAACTGGGGCTAAAAGCGGAAGCACCGAAGAAAACCGGCCGCGAGCTTGCTATGGATGCCATGCAGCCTGCTTAAATTTTGCAGCTGTATATCAGGGATCATTCCGGAAGAGATTGGTCCCTTTTTTATTGAATAGATGATAAAAAATAGGGAACAGGATTGATGAAAATTCTGCTCATCAGCGGCTGGGGGCTGGGGACTCAGGTACTGAATGAATTTGTACAGCAGCTAGAACAGCAGTTAACACCACAGCATCAGATCGAAGTCTGGGATATCTTTGATCCGAATAATGCAGCAATACTGGCAGAAAAGGTACAGGTTGCAGCTGATAAAGATGTACTGATTGGCTGGTCACTTGGCGGGCAGTTAGCATTGTTATTGGCTAATGCAATCTATCAGCAGATACAAGTCGCCAAGCCCGTAATTGCCTGTATGTCAAACCCTTGCTTTGTGGCGCAAGAGAACTGGCCTCACGCGATGCCTAAAGCGCAGTATGAGCAGTTTAAACAGGCGGTGATGTTACAACCTCAACAGGCTCTAAAACGCTTCTGTGCACTGGTCACTTTGGGTTCAGTAGCACCACGAGAACGGGCAAAACATTTACAAGAGCAGTTGGTAAATATTGATTTATCCTATCAGCAGGCTCATCTCTATCTTTTAGAACAATTAAGTTTGGTAGATATCTCAAAAAGCTATCCTGGCAAGATGCTATTTATAAGTTCTGAGAACGATATGTTAGTTCCCTACAAAGTTATACAAAATATTGCATATTTCAATGCAGATCATCTGAACTTGGTGAAAATTTCAGCTGCGCACGATGCTATCCTGTTCGATACCAGTTTGGTCATTGAGCCAATCTTGCAATTTTTACAAAAACTTCGTTAATCAAAAAATTGCTAAAGGTCAGCTAGATGTTCATTTCAGAATTAAACCGTTAAGATCAGGACAGCGCTATTGTTTAGGTTATTTTCCGTGCACGATTCTTTTGATCAGCAGCATATCTGGCATCCATATACTTCCATGACTCATCCTTTGCCTTGTTACAAGGTGAGGGCGGCACATGGTGCTGTAATTGAACTGGAAGATGGCACACAGCTGATTGACGGGATGTCGTCCTGGTGGTGCACGATCCATGGTTATAACCATCCAGAGCTGAATCAGGCGGTGCAGACCCAGTTGCAATCCATGTCACATGTCATGTTTGGTGGCCTGACCCATCAGCCGGCGATTGATCTGGCTAAATTGCTGATTGAGATTACTCCAGAGCCACTGGATCGGATTTTCTATGCCGATTCCGGTTCGGTTGCTGTGGAAGTGGCTTTGAAAATGGCGGTGCAATACTGGCATGCCCGTGGTCAGGCACAGAAAAGCAATTTTGTGACCACTCGTTCTGGCTATCATGGCGATACCTGGAATGCCATGTCAGTCTGCGATCCGGTCACGGGTATGCACCAGATTTTTGGTTCTAGTCTGCCGAACCGTTATTTTGTTCCGGCACCACAAAGCCGTTTTGATGGTGAATGGCAAGTTGATGATATCCAGCCACTGGAACAATTGTTAGCAGAAAAGCATGAACAGATTGCAGCCATGATCATTGAACCGATTGTGCAGGGAGCAGGTGGCATGCGCCTGTATCATCCGGAATACCTGCGCCAGGTACGTCAGCTGTGTGATCGTTACAATATCCTCTTAATTCTGGATGAAATCGCGACTGGTTTTGGCCGGAGTGGCAAACTGTTTGCCTGTGAACATGCGGGTATTAGCCCAGATATTATGTGTCTGGGCAAGGCGCTGACTGGCGGTTATATGACCTTGTCAGCCACAATGACGACTGCGCATGTCGCAGAAACCATTTCCAGTGGTGAAGCAGGCGTATTTATGCATGGCCCGACCTTTATGGCGAATCCACTGGCCTGTGCAGTAGCACTCAAAAGCACCCAGCTTTTATTGTCACAGGACTGGCAGGCAAAAGTGCAACAGATTGAACAAGTATTAAAAGACTATTTACAGCCATTAAATGCCTTGCCACAGGTTGCGGATATCCGCGTACTTGGCGCGATTGGAGTCGTGGAGTTACAGCAATCTGTTGATCTGGCTAGCTTCCAGGCAGAATGTGTACGCCGTGGCGTATGGATTCGTCCCTTTGGTCGGTTGGTCTATGTGATGCCACCATTTGTGATTTCTGCTGAACAACTTAAAACTTTACTGGTGCATATGTGCGAGATGATTCAGGCAATGGGAACAACAGTATGAAGCATCTGGAACATTTTCAGCAGCAACTGGATAATTTGAAACAGCAGGGCCAGTACCGTCAGTTTAAGCAGGGGATTTCCAGCCAGCCTTATCTTCAGCTGAATGGGATTGAGATGCTGAATCTGGCATCCAATGACTATCTTGGTCTGGCGGCTAATCTGCCGCTACGGGAAGAATTTTTTGACCTGACATCGCTTGCTGAACGACAGATGAGTGCCAGCTCCTCACGACTACTGACTGGGAATTTCCCGGCCTATGAACAGCTGGAGACCAGCATGACGCAGGCTTTTGATCGTTCGGTGCTGTTGTTTAACAGCGGCTATCATATGAATATCGGGATTCTGCCAGCATTGGCGGATAGCAAGACCATTATTATTGCCGACAAGCTGGTACATGCCAGCATCATTGATGGTATCCGTTTATCCAATGCCAGTTATGTACGCTACCGGCACAATAATCTGGAACATCTACAACAGCTTTTAGTAAAGTATCAGGCAGATGATAATATTCAGCGCATCATTGTCGTCACTGAATCCATTTTTAGTATGGATGGTGATGAAACGGATCTCGGTGCATTAGTGGCACTCAAACAGCAATTTGATAAGGTTATGCTGTATGTGGATGAAGCCCATGCAATTGGTGTGCGTGGTGAACACGGGCTGGGTTGTGCCGAGGAGTATCAGGTCATAGACCAGATTGACCTGCTGGTCGGAACTTTTGGTAAGGCGCTGGCTTCAGTCGGTGGCTATCTGGTCTGTCATCCGCTTATTCGTGAATATCTGATCAACAGCATGCGTCCGCTAATTTTTAGTACTGCACAGCCCCCAATCTGTATGGCCTGGACGCATTTTATTTTCCAGAAAATGCAAGAAATGCAGGAAGAGCGCCAACAGCTTGCCAGTCTGGCCAGGCGCTGTCATCAGGGCATTCAGGCCTTGGGTTATGCTTGTCCATCCAGTTCTCAAATTGTACCGGTAATTATTGGCGATGCAGCCAAAACCGTCGCTGCAGCAGAATATGTACAGCAAAAGGGTTTTTATGTCCTGCCAGTACGTCCACCGACTGTACCTAAAAACACTTCCAGATTGCGAATCTGTTTACATCAGCAGGTCAGTCCGGCACAGCTGCAACAGTTGCAGGATGCTCTGCAGGAGTTGCCACGATGAAAACTGATCAGATCGCGCAGCGCTTTGCTCAGGCACAGTCCAGCTATGAACAGCATGCTATTGCCCAGCGTCGAGTAGCAATGGAACTGGTCCAGTATATGCAAGCGCATATTGCGGTAAATTTACAGCGTATCCTGGAAATTGGCTGTGGTTCAGGTCTGTTTACCCGCCAGCTGATGCAGCATTACAGTTTCGACCAGTTGTTTTTAAATGACCTTTATCCAGAAGTTAAACAGCATTTTGAGGAAGATGGCCGGATTTACTGGGGAATTGGCAATATTGAAACTTTGCCACTACCACAATCGCTGGATCTGGTGGTGTCCTGTTCTGCCTTGCAATGGGTGCAGCATCTAGACGCTTTATTTGGGAAAATTCATCAGGCTTTAAATCCGTCTGGCTGGTTCTGCTTTGCCAGCTATGCACAGGACAATTTAAAAGAAATTAAAGTATTGACTGGACAGGGGCTGAAATATCGCTCACTTCCACAAATGGTTGAACTGCTGGAATCTTGTGGTTATGAGGTCCTGATGCAGGAGGAACAGCGCCTGATTCTGGAGTTTGAACATCCTCGCCAGGTACTGAAACATATCAAGGCCACCGGCGTACAGGCGACGGCAGATGGTTTCCGCTGGAGCAAATCTTCCTTACAGCTTTTTTATGAGCAATATCAACAATTCCAGCTATCAGATAGCCAGAAGTATCCTTTGACCTATCACCCGATTTATCTCATTGCACGGAAGCACCCATGAACGCAAACATCTATTTTGTCAGCGGTATAGATACCGGTATTGGCAAGACCTATGCTACCGGTTTTCTGGCCAAAATCTGGAATGCACAGGGCATCCGTACTATTACCCAGAAGTTGATCCAGACTGGCAACACTGATCTGTCTGAAGATATCGAACAGCATCGCAAGATCATGGGCTGCGGCTTGCTGCCAGAAGATCAGCAAAAGCTGACTATGCCGGAAATTTATAGCTATCCGGCATCGCCCCATCTGGCAGCACGTTTGGACCAGCGTCCAGTAGACTTTCAAAAAATTGAACAGGCCACACAGCAACTGGCCGCACAGTTTGACCGTGTTCTGCTGGAAGGAGCAGGTGGTCTGATGGTGCCACTGACAGAAGACCTGCTCACCGTAGACTATATTGCCGCACAGCAGCTTCCTGTCATTCTGGTAACCTCAGGTCGTCTTGGCAGTATCAACCACACTCTGCTCAGTCTGGAACTGCTCAAGCAGCGTAAGATTGAGCTGTATGCGCTGGCATTTAACCATGCCGATGATGCTCAGGATGAAGTCATTGCACAGGATACTATTCAGTATCTGCAGCAATGTTTGCAAAAGGATTTTCCAAATGCACAGTGGCTGGATATTCCGGTATTTCAGGAAAGCTGAATCTCTGTTTTAGCCTGGTAGTATGGCGCTATGCAATAAAGAAAATTCATCCGGAACAGTTTCTGTTGACCGGACTTGGGCTGTCGAGAATGTGAAATTTATAGCGTACTGCAACAAAAGCCTGCCTGATCCGGACAGGGTGATCATTCAGCTAAACCTTTTTCTGCCGGAAAGTATTTTAAGTTGAAGCGTAGCTCTCTGTCTGATCCTGCTACTGTAATAAGATGAGATTCTCAATTTAGATATTATTTTTGTGGCTCGGCGCATTCCTGTTCAAAGTATGCGGTTGTACTTTTCCTGAAATGAATAAGCTCTGGAACATGAAAATTAATTTCTTATATTCAAAAATTTATAAAAATTAAGAATGAAAATAAGGCTTTCATAATAAATATATATATTATAAGGTTGTAATATTAAAGTTGAGTATAATGCTTGGATTTTGATCTAAGCTCAGCCTCAATATTTCTTCACTTCGGTCAATTCGAGAGAATGTTTTGCTGAAACGTAGTGGGTTACTGTTGGCATGTGCAACGCTGCTATTACAGTTTGCTGTATATTTACAGCCGCTATTACCGGAGCAATACCATATTGCCCCGGTCTGTCTCTCTATTACACATAATCTTCTCTCACCGAAGCAGCATCAGCATGTACACGCAAGCTATCATGCGTTGATTGACCATCTAGGGGCCGAATCTGGCCATCATCATGACCATAATGAACATAACCATCAATGCCAGTACTGTACCGTATATGGTGACATTGTGCTGCCGTTTAATTTTGGTATTGATGAGGTCATTGATCGGATTCAGGTCAAGCTGACTTTCTATAAATCGGCTTACCGACATGTCTATTTTTCCCTGCAACGGCTGTATTTACTACCGCAAGGCAGGGCACCTCCTGTCACGCTTTAATACGCCAAGTCCGGTAAGGCACGACCTTGCCGCTATCTAAAACGTTTTAAAGAGTGAAATAACATGAACATCACAAATTTCGCATGGCTGATCCATGGCGGAGCAAAGCCACTCAGCCTGGAAAAAGGGCAGGATGCAGATATTAAAGTCCTACAGATTTGCAACATTATGAAAATCGTATACGGCCTAAACTACAAAATAATGAAGCCATTTCAGCTGTTTAAGCTGAATTTCTCTCACCAACAATTTCTACAATAAGGTGATGACATGGATTTAGGTTTAACTGCGCTGGAACTGGCACGTATCCAATTTGCCTTTACTGTCTCCTTTCATATTATTTTCCCTGCGATTTCCATCGGTTTGGCCAGCTTTCTGGCCGTTCTGGAATGGCGCTGGCTCAAAACCCAAGATCCAGTTTACCGGGATCTGTTTAAATTCTGGATCAAAATTTTTGCATTAGCCTTCGGTATGGGGGTGGTCTCTGGTGTGGTCATGAGTTATCAGTTCGGCACCAACTGGAGTGAATTTTCCAGAGTGGCTGGAAGTGTCACTGGACCACTGCTGGCTTATGAAGTCTTGACAGCTTTTTTCCTGGAAGCCGGTTTCCTCGGTATCATGCTCTTTGGCTGGGATCGGGTCGGTCCGAAAACCCATTTTTTTGCTACGGTAATGGTTGCCCTGGGTACCTGTATTTCCATGTTCTGGATCCTGTCCTCTAATAGCTGGATGCAGACCCCGCAGGGTTTTATTATTGAAAATGGCATCATCATGCCACAGGACTGGTTTGCTATCGTGTTTAACCCGTCTTTTCCGTATCGTCTATTGCATATGGGGATTGCTGCCTTTCTGGTTTCGGCACTGCTAGTAGCGGCTACAGCTGCTTGGCATCTACTTAAAGGGCGCCGCGATGCATTGGTCAAAAAGTCTTTTTCCATGGCGATGTGGATGATTCTGGTGCTGGCACCCCTACAGGTAATTGTGGGAGATTTTCATGGTTTAAATACCCGTGAATATCAGCCAGCCAAGATTGCTGCGATTGAAGGACACTGGGAAACTAACCGTGGTGAAGGCATGCCGCTTTATCTGTTTGGTATTCCGGATATGGAAGCCGAAGAAACCAAATATGCTATCGGCATACCAAACTTGGGCAGCCTGATTCTGACCCATAGTATGGACGGTGAAGTGCAGGGTCTAAAAGATTTTGCGCCTGAAGACCGCCCAAACTCGCTGGTGGTGTTCTGGAGCTTCCGCATCATGGTCGGTCTAGGGATGCTGATGCTTTTGATGGCGCTGGCAGGTCTGATCCTGCGTAAAACGGGTCGTTTCTATGAAGCCCGCTGGTTGCACCGGTTCGCCTTTTTCATGGGGCCTTCCGGATTTATTGCTTTATTGGCAGGCTGGTTTACTACGGAAGTGGGCCGTCAGCCATGGGTGGTCTATGGGGTCATGCGCACTCGTGATGCACTCTCACCTGTATCAGCTGAACAGGTTGGACTTACTCTGATTATCTTTGTAGTGGTCTATTGTGTCGTATTTGGTGTCGGCATCTATTACATGCTAAAAATGATGCATAAGGGACCAGAATTTATCCATGCCCGTCCGCATACTGAGGGTGAAGTCATCCGTGCGTCTAAACGTCCAATGAGTACCTTTGAGCAAAATGAAGAGGATGACCGTGCTCAACGTGATCAGGAGAATAACAAATGATTGACCTGTCATTGATCTGGATTGCGATCATCGCGCTCGGTGTACTGATGTATGTGGTACTGGATGGCTTTGACCTAGGTATAGGCATTCTGTTTCCCTTCTTTAAGGATCAGCATGAACGCGATGTGATGATGAATACCGTGGCACCGGTTTGGGATGGCAATGAAACCTGGATGGTACTCGGTGGAGCAGGTCTGTTTGCAGCCTTTCCACTGGTCTATTCAACCGTGCTGTCCGCGCTATATATGCCGATTATCCTGATGGTCATCTCACTGATTTTCCGAGGAGTTGCCTTTGAATTTCGCTTTAAGGCACATCGTGGCAGGCATTGGTGGGATATCGCTTTTATTGGTGGTTCGCTTCTGACCTCTTTCTTGCAAGGCGTAATTCTTGGCGCTTATATTCAGGGCATTAAAACCACGAATGGCATTTATAGTGGTGGTGGACTGGACTGGTTGACTCCATTTTCGCTGTTTACCGGAGTAGGTGTGGTAATCCTGTATGCAACCCTAGGTTGTGGCTGGCTGATCTTTAAAACTGACCACGAGTTACAGGACAAGATGTTCCAGCTGATGCCAAAACTTATCATTGTGTTATTACTGGTCTTTGGAGCAGTTAGTCTGTATACGCCACTGGCACATCAACAGATTGCCGAGCGCTGGTTTAGTCAACCACAGATTTTCTATTTTAGTCCGGTGCCGATACTGGTTGTATTATTTACCTTTATGGCGCTGCGTGCCTGTAAACGCCGTCAGGAATTTGCACCATTCATCTATACCTTGGCGCTGGTGATCCTGGCTTATACCGGTTTTCTCATTAGCCTTTGGCCTTATATCATTCCGCCAAGTGTTACTCTTTGGGAAGCCGCCGCACCGCAAAGCAGTCAGCTGTTTTCCTTGATTGGTGCATTGATCCTCATCCCAATTATCCTGTTTTATACCGGTCTGTCTTATTGGGTGTTCCGGGATAAGGTACGGGTAGGTGATGATGGCTATCATTAGGCTTGTGGAGGAAACAGGATGAAACTGAATCGGGCAGGTTGGTTTATTGTGTTATGGCTTGCAGGCTTTGTCACAATGGCTCTCATTGCAGGCTTTTTCCGCTTCCTGCTAAAGCTGGCATATTGATTGTGTAGTAGGTCTCAAGATTCTACATTTTTCTTAAGACAATAAAAAAACCTCCCGATGTGATGGGAGGTTTTTTTATCTGTTTTCAGCTTTAGGATTAAAATAATAATACTGTCAGGCAGGTGTTGATCTGTATTTAGGAGAAGAAGTAAAACATACAACAACCCAGACCAAACTTTGAATCAGCAGAATTACAATTCTCTCCAGATTGTATTTTCATCTTTTAGTGCAACAGTAAAGTTAAACTGGTTGTCTGTAGTGACCAATAGACTGGTTGGTGTTTGCATAACTACTTTTAGCACTGTACCTTCTTCATAAATAATTGGCGTGCAGTTTTCTTTTTCCAAGGTGATTGGCTTCAGTAGTTCAATTACAGAGCTTTCCATGAGTTAACTTCCCGCGGTTAATTATGTTTACTATTCATTCAAGGATAGCATAATTTTTCTTTGTTATTTAATAGTTTTTGCAAAATGGAAAATTGGGATGATCCCTTTCAATAGTGCATATTTTTGTAGTGTAGGATGGAAAATAACCATATATCGTATCTGTTCTGTACAGGCTTGTTAACTGATGTTAAAACCAACAAAGGATGGATCACAGGATTTATCACATAAGTGCTCAGTTCACTACATACATAATGATTCATGCTTATAAATAGATTGATAAAAATAAGCAGTTTTCAGGCAGATATTTTTTTGATCAGGTTGAAAAACCTGTTATGAACTGTTTTACACTGCTGCAGATTTCATCATGATTGATTGACCTGAGGTCTACTAAAAATAAGGAGCATGCAAAGGACATGTTTAAGTCTTTCTTTCCAAAACCCGTCTGGTTTTTTCTCAGCGTGGTGGTGTGGTTCTTTATCAACCTCGCGATCTGGCATAGTGGAGGTTCAAGCTGGGGCAGTTATGTGGGTTTTAGCGAAGGCTACCATGAAGCGACGATGGCGATTGATATCAGCCGTTTCTGGTCACAGAAATTCCTGTGGTTCTATCTCTGGTTCCTGACTGCAACTGCGCTTTTTGCAGGATTCTGGTATGTGGTAGCGCGCCACCCCTGGCAGCGCTGGTCGGTGTGGGGTTCGGCCTTTATCCTGTTCAATATCTGGTTTGGAGTTCAGGTCAATGTTGTGCTGAATGAATGGTACAGTCCGTTCTATGACCAGATCCAGAAGATGCTGACCAGTGGGGGTGGGGACGTAACTTTGCTCTATCAGGGCGCATTGGTCTTTATCTATATCGCGATGATCTATGTCACCCTGGCAGTATTTAACATGTTCTTTGTCAGTCATTATGTGTTCCGCTGGCGGACAGCAATGAATGATTACTATACGGCTTACTGGGAAAAGCTGCGGCATATTGAGGGGGCGTCACAGCGTATTCAGGAAGATACCATGCGCTTTGCTCGCAGTACTGAAGAACTTGGCGTTTCCTTTATTGAATCGTTTATGTTGTTGATGGCTTTTTTGCCAGTTCTGTACAAGCTTTCAAGTCACGTCAAGACCTTACCGATTGTGGGTGAGATTAGTCACGCGCTGGTCTGGGCATCCTTGGGCTGGGCGGTCTTTGGTACAGTGGTATTGATGGTCGTTGGTATGAAACTGCCAGGACTGGAGTTTAATAACCAGAAAGTCGAAGCGGCTTACCGTAAAGAACTGGTATATGGGGAAGATCATGCCGAACGTGCCCAGCCACTGACACTAAAAGAGCTGTTTAGCCGGGTGCGCTGGAATTATTTCCGCCTGTATTTCCACTATGCCTATTTCAATATGGTACGGATCTGGTATTTGCAGCTCGACAATATCTATGGCCTGTTTGTGCTATTTCCGAGTATTGCAGCGGGAGCAATTACTTTAGGTTTGATGATGCAGATCCTGAATGTATTTAATAAGGTCCGTGAATCGTTCCAGTACCTGATTTTGTCTTGGCCAAAGATTATCGAGTTAATGTCGATCTACAAGCGTCTGAAAGCGTTTGAATCTCATATTCATTAAAAAATATTGTTTGGTATTTTAAAAAGACCAGCCTTATGGCGGGTCTTTTTTATATCAACTCAGGATTGGCCGGAGTATCCGATGAACGGTCAATTATAGGCAAAATATTTGTAAAACCTCCCAATTTGGGGATATTCAGTGAATATTCGCTTGACTAGAATCCTAAGGGCCAAACGTGTTTGGTACTTAATTTTCAACCCCGCTGACGTATAAAAATAATAAATGTACGTTGATGAAAATTAAGTATTTTAATGCTCATAAACTGAATGCGGATGGTGGAGAGTGGTTTGCTATACAAGTATAAAAGCTCGATCCAGCCTGCCAGATGAGTGACCAAAGAAGTACGTACTTCCTTCTTTGGTCTTTTTTCTTGAGCAGGTTTTATCTCAATAATAATACTGCACCACATGAAAGTTAATGCAAATAATTTCAAAAATAACCATTAAAATGTCTCATAGTTATCATTTTTGATATTTTTAAATTTAAAAATAATTCTATTAATCAGATGCTTGTATTTGTTGTTTGCACAGTTTTGCATTATTTTATGTAGATGCTTTGGGTTGAGATATTTACGGTGAAACTGAAAGTATTTTTATTGATAACAATAACGATGAGCTTGACAGCGTGTAATAGCATGCAAGGCGCAAAGAAAAATATATTACATCCTTTTCACAGTCCCCAAGAATTGATTGTGAAACGGGGCATCAATCAGTCAGATGGCAAGGCGAAAGACTATGTCTATCTATGGGATCAACAACAGCGCCATAATACCACTCAGGCCATGTATCCACGTTCAGTCATGACGCAATATTGCCATGAACAGGGGGGTAAGTTATCCCTGCTATATAAGAGCAAATTTGGTCTGGTGAATGATTCTGCCCAGCGTACACGTCTCGCTGCAAATCGAGGTGTTGTACAGGGAATCGGTGCCTATAAATGTACGATGGGTGATCTTGCGGAAAGCTGGATTGTGTCGATTGAACCTGTTGCGGAACGTCAGGCAGAAAATAATAGCAAGACCCGTAGCGTTCGGTTGCTGACCCGACTGATGAAAACAGCTGAAGCACATAATTTTTATCAGGCAACTGCGAGCACTGCAAAGACAGCCAAGAAACAGGTCAATGTGGTGAAGGCAACGGCTACTGCCAAAACGTCTGTAGCAGCAAAACCAACGGCAGAACAGAAAGACCACGATCGTAAAGAACTTGAGCGCAAAGAACTGGCCAAAGCCGAAGTCGAGAAGAAAGAGCCTAAGCCGGTGACAGTTGCCGCTCCACGTGCAAGTGTGAACGAAACCCCACAACAGCAGCAAATGAAGTTGTATGTGACTGCCCGGCGTGACATTAATAATGGTAGAAATTTGAATAATGCCTGTAATAATGCCCAGCGTGCTTATAACTATGGTAAGCAGCAAGGCACAGAAGGAACGCGGGTTTATACTGAATCCGGTATGTTGGTGGCGCGTTGTCTGACCAGTATTTCGACGTATAGCAGCCGTTTTCCAAATGCCAAAGGACAGGCTCAACGCGTCCTGAACGGACTGGCATCGCAATATAATCATGCGGGTGCCAAGAATATGTTGAAACAGCTCAATTAAAAGAATCTAACTTTAATCGATAAGAATGCCACGCTTTAGAAACGTGGCATTTTTATTTTGAAACTGGGTGAATGCCTAGCGTAATCAACGCGCCAAGTACTTTGCTAAAAATCAGATTGATTTTGCAATGCAATAACAGATGAACTGTAATGCTTTGTGGTACAAAGGGCAAACTGTTCATCGGAGTTTGCTTATGTCTCGCTATGTTTCCCCTGTAAGCCACAGATTTTCCCAAATCGTTCGTTCTGCGCTGATGGCAACTGCCTTGTTGGGAGTAGTGCAAATAGCAAATGCAGGCCCAACGGTCGATCAGCTCAGTAATTGTCTGGAGAGGTCGACTACAACTGCCGATAAAACCACGGTGATGCAATGGACCTTTGTGGCCTTATCTGCACATCCGGACTTAAAAGCCTATAGCAATGTATCAGTCCAGCAGAAGGAAAGTCTGGATAAAAATCTGGCTTCAGTATTACAGCGTATTTTAGTTGAGCAATGTTCGGCACAGACCAAAGCGGTGATTCAGGCAGAAGGTCTGGAAGCTGTGGGGAATAGTTTTCAGGGACTCGGACGTAGTACAGGTGAGGAAATTTTAAAGAATCCTGAAATCAACAATCAGCTTAAAGGTATATTGCGATATGTAGATCTGAATAAGCTGGTAACCACATTTTTGACGCCGGATATTTGGAATAAGTTGGGTTCGATTCGAAATAAATAAAAAAGTCCCCCTTTGCAAAAGGAGGATTTAGGGGGATTAATTTCATAACTATAAATCCTCTCCCTAGCCCTCTCCTTTAAAAAAGGAGAGAGGACAGCGCGTATCAAATTAATCACATGATAAAGTCTCCTTTTATTAAAAGAGGAGAAGAGTCCAATTTATAATAGTTATAAGAAATTTTTTCTTCACAGCGTGGCGACTTATCACCTAAAAGAATAGTAGTTTTATAAAAATATCGACTTTCTCTAAAATATAAAAGATTGAATTTTTAATTTAAATTTCTTATATTTACGCAATTAATTTTTGAATAATTGAAATGATAGTTGGAATTTTTTTAAGACATATAAAAACATATAAGGGGATCAATTTTGTTCCCCTTAGTGATGGTGAAAAATTTTGTGGATTAGTTGGTAATAATGGAATTGGGAAAAGTACCGTACTAGAAGCTTTAGATAAAATTTTCTTGGCTAATAAAGAGTGGAATATCAACTTATCTCATAACAAATCTTTAGATGACTCTAATATTCCTTATATTGTTCCAATTTTTCTAATTAAAAAAGATAAAATTAAATTTGATACTAAAGAGCTTGAAGTTGTTAAAATTATTGATAAATCTATAAAACAAATCAAGGCTTCGAATCTACCTTCACGCTTTTCAGGGGCTAAAGAAACAGTACAGCATATTGAAAAAGTGATATCTACTTTAAAAAATATAGATGATTATTATCTAATTCCTTTAGGAGTTACTCTTAATAATAAAAAGAGTTTTAGTGTTTTTAATGCATATTTTAAAGAAAAGTTATCTGAATTTTTGGAGGGGATAAGTACTCCAAGTGCTGAACTAGAAGAGGCAGAGTAAAACTTGAAGTGCGACATAAACCACCTAATTAATTTAAAGGGTTTATGGAGTATATAAAATTGTCATACCATCATCTTAACTTTGAAGATCGTACTGCATTAATGCTTGAGTCAAGAA
>NZ_PQLP01000004.1:0-130206 GCF_002918965.1 Acinetobacter sp. ACNIH3
TTCTTGACTCAAGCATTAATGCAGTACGATCTTCAAAGTTAAGATGATGGTATGACAATTTTATATACTCCATAAACCCTTTAAATTAATTAGGTGGTTTATGTCGCACTTCAAGTTTTACTCTGCCCTGGATGATATTGTCAATCATGCCGGTGGCTCCAAGGCATCTATTTATAAATACTTTGGCAATAAAGAAGGCCTGTTTAAGTCGATTTGTGATTATCGCCGTACCCAGTTCTTTAAAGATATTTGTCTCCCCTTTTCTTTAAACAGTTCTAAAGACTTTAGAAGCTATTTGATTCAGACCTTGCTGAACTTCTACCAACATATCAAACAGCCGGAAAATGCCGCATTTATGCGGCTGGTGCTGGAACAAAGTGGACGCAATCTGGATATTGCTCGACATATTCATGAACAGGGGCCAAAACATATCCAGCACTCTATTGCTGAAGTTTTGTCACAGGCACATGCCAACGGTCTGCTCAGCTGTCCAAATCCATTATTTTCTGCACAATTGTATTTCGGTATTTTAAGAAATATGGAATGGCGCATTTTAATGGGTTTGCCAAGCGATGAAACTGATCAGGAAACTGTCGAATATGTGAATTATTGTGTCGATCGTTTCCTGGACGGTCATCAAAAAGTCTAGTTTTTTTGCAATTTCCTATTCATATAGTATATTAGCCGATTCCGTATTTTTTTAACTAACCAACAACTAATTGTTGAACCAGTTTTTCAGCAATTATTGTGGAGTAACGAATGGCTCTCCGTCACTTTCTGACTTTACGCGATCTATCGACTTTAGAACTTAACCAGATACTGCAACGCGCCATCGAGCTCAAGCGCAAACAGCATAACAATGAAGTTTTCCAACCGTTTGTTGGTAAAGTTATGGGGATGATTTTTGAGAAATCCAGTACCCGCACGCGTGTTTCGTTTGAAGCTGGCATGACCCAATTCGGCGGCAGCGCAATTTTCCTGTCTTCACGTGATACTCAATTGGGCCGTGGCGAACCTATCGAAGATTCTGCACGTGTTATTTCAAGCATGCTTGATGTAGTGATGATCCGTACTTTTGGTCATGACATCGTTGAACGCTTTGCTTCTTATTCAAAAGTACCCGTGATTAACGCTCTGACTGATGACCACCATCCTTGCCAGCTGCTTGCTGACATGCAGACTTACCTGGAACATCGTGGTCCAATCGAAGGTAAAACTGTGGCGTGGATCGGTGATGGCAACAATATGTGTAATTCATATATTGAAGCTGCGCATATGTGGGGCTTTAAGCTGAAAATTGCTGCTCCTAAAGGTTATGAGCCACAAGAAAAATTCCTGTCTGAATTTGCACACTGTGTAGAGCTGGTTGACTCAGCTGAAGATGCAGCAGTCAATGCTGACCTGATCGTGACTGACGTTTGGGCAAGTATGGGACAGGAAGAAGAACAGAAAATCCGTGAAAAAGCATTTGCTGATTATCAGGTCAATGAGCGCTTGATGGATCTGGCTCACCCCGACTGCCTGTTTATGCACTGTTTGCCAGCACACCGTGGCGAAGAAATTTCAGAGAATATGCTGGATCACAAAAATGCTGTGGTTTGGGATGAAGCTGAAAACCGTCTACATGCTCAGAAAGCATTGGTTGAATTTCTGATTAATGAAAATCTGAAAAAAGACTAAGTGTTCTTTTAATAAAAAAGCACCGAATTTGGTGCTTTTTTATTGCTCAAAGATTAATGATCATCTTTTAAATATTTTGGTTCTTTCGGTAATTGCCAGCTACAGAAGAAACATACAATCAGCATCACAATGACATACACGAAGAAGGTATTTTCAATACCTGCTGATTTAAACTGTAATGCGACCGAAGGTGCTGAACCACCAAAGACGGCATTACCCACTGCATAAGAGAAACCTACTCCTAAAGCTCGTACATGTGGCGGGAACATTTCTGCTTTTACGATACCGCCAATCGAGGTATAGAGGCTCAGTAACATCATCAGGAAAATTAGTAATAATGCAACGATCACTGGGGTATCACTGAAGGCCCGCATACCGACCGCCATGACCGGATAAATCGCAATCGCCATCAACCCACTAAACAGCAGCATACAGGTACGACGACCAATTCGATCCGATAAAGCACCAAAAACTGGCTGTGCAATCATCAATATAAAGATACAGGCCGTCATAATAAATCCGACAGTCTTTGGATCAATACCGATATTGGTTAAATAGGTTTTTGAATAAACCGTAATTACATAGAAGCTTAGTGAACCCGCTGAAGTATAGCCAACCACCAGCAAGAATGTTTTCCAATGGTTCTTGAACAATTCTTTAAGTGTACCTGAATCTTCCTTATCACTATCTTCCGTAGATAGCGTTTCTTCAAGACGGCTACGTGCCAATAAAGAAACAATTGCCGCAATACCACCAATCACAAACGGGATACGCCAGCCACCATCAAGTAACTGTTGTTCGCTCATAAAGCCCAAGAAAATAACCCCGAGTAAACTTGCCAGCAACTGACCACAGGTCAAGGTCACATATTGGAAAGATGAGAAAAATCCACGCTGACCTTTTAAACCCAGCTCACTCATATAGGTCGCAACAGCGCCATATTCACCACCGACTGATAAGCCCTGTAACAGACGCACCAGCAGCAGCAAGAATGGTGCTGCCATACCCACCTGCTCATAAGTTGGTAAAGCTGCGAATAGGAATGAACTGATGGCCATTAAACAGATCGAAATGACCATGGATTTTTTACGGCCATGTTTATCGGCAATACGGCCAAATAGCCAGCTACCTATCGGACGCATAAAGAAGCTGGCAGCAAATACACCCCAAACATAAATTGCCTGAGTTGAACTGTCCATATTTGGTGCAGTGAGTGCCTTGGTAAAATAAACCGCAAATACAGCATAGATATAAAAATCGAACCATTCGACCAGGTTACCGGAGGCTGCCCCGACGATTCCTTTAATACGACTGTTTTTTTCCTGCTTGGAATAAGCTTGACTCAAAATATGACATCCTTATTTTTAAATCATTGAAGTTTCTTGTTTATAGGTCAATATTTTATGCCTTTAAACTTAGATATTATTTTTGCATGCACCCTACGTACTTACCGGTATGCTGCGTGGGGAGGTGTAAGACTATAAACCTAGATGAAATCCCATACAAAAAATAAAGTGTAATTATTGATAGATTTTTCACATAAAAAGTCTTTTAAACTTCAATATTTAAAAATAAGCAAAAAGAAGAAATCCGAGGAGGCAGGAGAATTAACCAAGGTAGAGTTGCGTACAGATCTTATTCATGCTCTTATAATCCGCAAAACACAGTAATAATTTGTGGCCTTAAATGAAATATAAAATAAATCTATTCACTGCTTTAACCCTTGGCATTAGTTTTCTTAGTAGTCAGGTTTATGCTTCCGAATTTGATCAATACCTGCAACAGCAACAGATCATTGATTCAAAATTTAAAATCAAGAAAAAAACAGAACTCAATGAAATGCTGGCTGTATTAAGTGCAGAAGATTCTAAAACTTTTCCCCTGCAAATTGATCACAACACGATTATTGAACAACTGAAACTCACTGCTAATAAAACCCAATTAAAAGGTTTAATTATTACTCCAGACTTTGCCCAGTTTGAAAAAGATCTAGGTCCTAAGGAAGTGACTCAGCTTATCCGCAAAAACTTATTACAGAACTGCGGTATTTTCTTTGAGCACCATTATCAGTTAGAAAATCCCTATAAAGTGATGCTAGAACTGAGTTCCACTACTCGATCTTATGACGTTGAAATATCGCAGAAGGACTGTAAAGGGAACTAAGTTTCTACAGGAAGTAAATTAACGGATTAAACCTTGGGGTTGCATGATAATAATCAGCGCCCCAAATATCACCACTGCACCACCAAGCAAATCCCATCGAGACAGGCTGATCTGATCTACAAAATGCAACCACATCAAAGCAGTAAAGATATAGATACCACCATAAGCTGCATAGATCCGGCCTGAAGCAGCTGGATGCAAAGTTAATAGCCAGACAAAAGCTGCCAAAGCCAGAGCTGTCGGAATCCATAACCAGTGACTTCTTCCCTGATTCAAAATCAGATAAGGAAAATAACAGCCTAGAATTTCCATCACCGCCGTGACCAGGAACAGAAAAAAAGTCGTAATAAGTTTAGTGAACTGAAATTCCATATCTTGTTAAATCTTAGCCAGGCAATAAATCTTGATCAGATCATAGCAATAAAGAAATAAAATAACCCGTGCAAGCACGGGTTATTTTACGATGAGTAGAATTTAGGCTGGTTCAGCAGTCTGATCTTCAAACACTTCAAGTTTCAAGCCTACAGCGTTGCCATTTTCTTTCTTCACAGATACAGCAACATTACCGCCATTATCTGCCAGCTCACCAAACAGAATCATTTCTGCCAATGGTTTTTTCAGATGTTCCTGAATCAGACGCTGCATTGGACGAGCACCCATTAAACGGTCATAACCATTTTCAGCCATCCATTCACGTGCACTCTGATCCACTTCCAGAATAACTTTCTTCTCATCTAGCTGTGCCTGCAATTCGGTTAAGAACTTGTCGACTACATTTTCAATGATCGTACTTGGCAAGGCCTTGAACTGGATCACACCATCGAGACGGTTACGGAATTCAGGTGAGAATGCTTTTTTCATCGCTTCCTGGTTATCATTGCTGTTGTCTTGTTCCATGAAACCGATACTGACACGTGAAATGCTTTCGGCGCCAATATTGGTGGTCAGTACAAGCACCACATTACGGAAGTCTGACTTGCGACCGTTGTTATCGGTCAACGAGCCATGATCCATAATTTGCAGCAACAGGTTAAATACATCCGGATGTGCCTTTTCGATTTCATCGAGTAGTAATACACAATGCGGATTCTTGTGAATCGCATCGGTCAACAAACCACCTTGGTCAAAACCAACATAGCCTGGAGGTGCACCAATCAGACGGGATACCGCATGACGTTCCATATATTCAGACATATCGAAACGAACCAGCTCCACGCCCATCAGTTTCGCCAATTGCTTGGTGACTTCAGTTTTACCGACACCCGTTGGACCGGCAAAGACAAAACTACCGACTGGCTTATCTGGAGATTTCAGGCCTGCCCGAGACAGCTTGATTGCGGAACCGAGTGCTTCAATGGCCTCATCCTGACCGAAGACCACACGTTTCAAATCACGCTCAAGATTTTCTAATACAGTCTTGTCATCTTTAGAAACTGTTTTTGGTGGAATACGGGCAATTTTCGACACGATGTCTTCAATATTTTCTACTGTAATCAGGCTATCGTCTTGCTCGGCTTTTAAACGGCGTTGCGCACCCGCTTCATCGATCACATCAATGGCTTTATCTGGCAAGAAACGGTCATTAATAAACTTCGCTGACAGTTCTACCGCTGATACCAAAGCCTGATCTTCATATTGAACATGGTGGAAATCTTCAAACTTAGATTTCAGACCACGTAAAATATCAATAGTTTCAGAGATAGAAGGCTCATTCACATCAATTTTCTGGAAACGGCGCGATAAAGCATGATCTTTTTCAAAGACCTGACGGTATTCCTGGAATGTGGTCGAACCTATGCAACGCAATGAACCATTTGCCAGTGCTGGCTTAATCAGGTTCGAAGCATCCATGGTACTACCCATGCTGGAACCTGCACCGATGATCATATGAATCTCATCAATGAACAGCACCGCATCCGTTTTTTTCTTCAAGGCATTGAGAAGTTGTTTTAGACGTTTTTCGAAGTCACCACGGTATTTGGTTCCTGCCACCAGTGCACCGATATCCAGACTATAGATTTCGGCGTTTTCTAATGGTTTAGGCGCTTTACCATTGACAATCAGCCAAGCCAGACCTTCAGCAATCGATGTTTTACCCACACCTGGATCACCGACCAGCAACGGATTATTTTTACGACGGCGACAAAGAATTTGTGCAGCACGCTCAATTTCTTTTTCACGACCAATTAATGGATCAGTTTTACCTTTTTGCGCTTCGTGATTCAGGTTAGTGGTATAAAGATCCAGTGGACCTGAAGCATTCGATGATCCGGTTTCGCCGTCCAGTTCCTCAATTTCTTCTTCGTTCTGCACTTCTTCCTTGCGGGTACCATGCGACAAATATTGAGTCAAGGTTAAACGGTTAATCTGATGACGTTTCAGCAGATACACTGCAAACGAATCACGCTCTGAGTACATCGCAACTAGAATGTCCGCACCTTCTACCGTACGGTCTCCACCACTTGACTGTACATGGAAAATGGCACGCTGCAGGATCCGGTCAAAACTTTCAGTCGGATGAGGTGCCTGATCGTTATTTTCGCCGAGTTTTGGAGTGTGTTGTTCTACGTATTCTTCAAGTTCTTTACGCAGCACAATAATGTCTGCACCGCATGCTTTAAGGGCATTCACGGCAGAATCGTTGTCGAGTAAAGCCAATAATAAATGTTCTACTGTCAGAAACTCATGTCTCTTTTGACGAGCCATGCTAACAGCCAAACGTAGTGATACTTCTAATTGACGACTGAGCATGCAACCCCCTTAATCTTTAGGCTCTATCTGGCAAAGTAAAGGATGACCTTGTGATCGAGCGTAATTATTGACCTGGTTCGCTTTCGTTTCCGCAATGTCTCTTGGATAGACGCCAGCAACACCTTTTCCTTCATAATGTACAGTTAGCATTACTTGCGTAGCTTGGTCAAGATTCATTGCAAAGTATTGTTGTAAAATTTCAATTACAAACTCCATTGGGGTGTAATCGTCATTCATCAATACCACCGCATACATCGGTGGACGCTTCAACTCTGGCGGTGCTGTTTGTACTGTAATATCAGCATCTTCGTCATGAAAAGGGTCGTTTGCCAAGCGTGGGCTTATGTGCCAGTCAACCACACCGGACTGATTAAAAGAGTTCTTGATTTCACTTAAACAAATATGACGCTTGTTGCTAGGCATAAGATTTACATTTCACACTTTAGTTTGCATTGGCTTCTGTCTGAGGAATCTCTGACAGGAATGCAGATTGATTTTCAATTGCCTCGCCCTTACTCCAGCTAAAACGGCGGGTAACAGGCTTGCTTGTACCAGTCAGTCGAACTTCTATAAATTCTGGTACAAAACCTTTCGGCATTGTCCAACGACCAGTCAGACGTTCATAATTTTCGAAATTGAAGTTTTTATCTGCCAAAGGCACAATTAAAATTTCAGTTCCCCGAATCAGGCGCAATTCAACCGAACCGGAAACACGCCCCTTGCTTGGACTTACCTGAATCAGATCAAGCTGATATTCAAAGGCATTTTCAGGCAGAGGCTTTACTGCCAAGTGCTGAACAGATAAAGGCATACCACCACGCTGACGCAGTACTTCACGATATAAGGTCGCTAGGCTTTCTGCCTGCGTATATTCATCACGGATTTTATTCATCGCAAGATACAGGTCATTGGCATTACTTACGGCCAGATCACGTTCCTGCGTTGCTGTATTCAGGGTTTTATTCAGTGTTTCCAGACTGGCTTTCTGCTTTTGTACAACCTCAACCAGCTGTTCAGCATCCGCCTCAAAACCTACAACGGTCAGACCTTGACGATGACCTATCGAATAGCCAAGTAAACCACTACTCAGTACCAGAATTGCAGCACCTATCGCAAGTGGCGTGTTCCCTTTCAGAAATGGCATTTTCTTCTTGTCATCTGTGGTCAGATCGTGAGGCTCATTATTCGGCATTGTCATCTCTTCTATCTTTTTCAAGACACACATTTAAATCGAAATTCAAATGTGTGTGAAGTTGTAATACGTTTTTTATGGTAATAAAGCAATGTTTTGCAAGCCAGCGTTTTCAGCAAAGCCAAACATCAGGTTCATATTCTGTACCGCCTGACCTGCTGCACCTTTCACCAGGTTATCTTGTGCTACCAGAATAACCAGTTTCGTTGGTTGAGGCTTGTACAGTGCAATACGGAGTTCATTGGCACCACGTACTGAACGGGTTTCTGGCGAACTGCCTGATGGCATGACATCAACGAACTGTTCATTGGCATAGAACTGTTCATACAGTGCCTGCAAATCTGCTATCTGGCCTGCTTCAGTCAGGTCAATGTAAATGGTTGACAGCATACCGCGAATCATTGGCACCAGATGCGGTACAAATAAAATATGGTCAAATACACCTTTTTGACCTGAGATATTTTCTAACGCTTCTACAATCTCAGGATGATGACGGTGACCTGCTACCCCATAAGCTTTAAAGTTATCTGCATTTTCAGAATAGATCATGCCTAGGCTGGCTTTACGACCTGCACCTGAAACTCCTGATTTAGCATCAATAATAATACTTTCAGGTTTCACTAAAGCTTCCGCAGATTTTAATACTGGTGCAAGGCCGAGCTGCACGGTTGTTGGATAACAACCCGGGTTACCAATCACATTCGCCTGTTTGATCTTGTCACGATTCAGTTCAGACAGACCATATACAGAATCTTGTAATATAGATGGACAAGCATGTTGCATGCCATACCATTTTTCAAACTGTGCCAAATTCTGTAAACGGAAATCTGCGGCAAGGTCAATTACCTTGGTATTTGCAGCTAGCAGTTCTTCTGCATGTTTCATAGCAACGCCATGTGGTGTCGCAAAAAATACGACATCACAAGATTTTAATAAATCAAGGCTGAGATCAGAAAATTCAAGATCAGTATGACCACGCAGGCTTGGGAACATATCGTCTACACGGCGACCTGCTTCGGTACGTGATGTCAGTGCTTTGACGCTAACGTTTGGATGTCGCAGTAATAGACGTAAAAGTTCAACGCCTGTATAACCTGTGCCACCCACAATACCCACTGAAATCACGATAATTACCTCTAACTAGATGTTTCCTTTATGCCAGGTAGTATGACAGGAAGTTCACGTTTTCTAAACTCTTTCACTGAGGAATGCTGATTTTTTATATATTTTGAAATGCATGTTTAAAGATAAGATTGAAACACCTTTATGTGTGTTCGGTCGTTACTGGAGTAGACCAACTATAATGACAAAGATAAATTACAAATAAGAAAGCAGGTAATGCCAAAAAGATAATGGCGTCTAGTCGAATCATAAAAGGAATTAACCCTAAAATGGCCAATAGTGTTGTACTGGCTGAAAATTTTTTAGGTATTTGACGATTTTTAATCCATAAAATAGCCATATAAAATAGCATTCCCCACGCGAGCACTCCTGTCAGCATAAAAAATTTGACGGTTAAAGGATAATCCATGGGTAAACTTGGGAAAAAAATACTGTATAAAAATAGTCCGTAAAAAAACAGCGCAGGAAGCGAGACTATAAAAATTAAAATTGTGAGGATTAACCGCATCATGAGGAGTTCTAATTTATCGTTATCATTAGATCTCTTTCATAAATCAAAAAATGATCTACTTTTTGCTGCTTATTTGTACCGAAGAATTTGCAATATTCATGCATAATCTGCGGATGAAATACATCGATTCAAACAAGCTTTCTGAGACACAGTTTAAGCGATACACCTGCATCTCATGGTCAACCTTTGATTTAATGGTTGAACAACTGAAAATGCATGTCCCTGCTAAAGGTAGACCATCTAAGTTAAGTGTAGAAGATCAGGTTTTACTCTGTCTGAGCTATTGGCGTGAATACCGGACATTATTTCACGTTGCTACGAGTTATGGGGTTTCAGAACCGACTGCCTCAAGAATCGTCCGTCATGTTGAAGACTGCCTGATTCAGTCTAAACCATTTAATTTACCGAAAAACTTGCCCGAAGGTGAAGGCATCGACTGGAATGTAGTGATCGTAGATGCCACAGAAATTCCAATACAAAGGCCTAAAAAAACAGAAAAAAAGCTATAGTGGCAAAAAGAAAACACATACCTTCAAAGTTCAAGCCATCATTCATTATAGAACTCAGAAAATTCTGAGTTTATGCACGAGTCGTGGTGCTGTACATGATTTCGAGCTTTTCAAACGCAACTTGAATCAGATTCCTGCAGGCGCCTTTATCCTTGCAGATAAGGGTTATCAAGGGATCTATACAGTGTATCCAAATAGCTTATTGCCATTAAAAGCAAAAAAACGCTGCAAACTAGATCCCGAGCTAAAACCTTACAATCAGGAAATCAATAAAAGAAGAATTGGGATTGAGCATGTATTTGGCCGTTTGAAAACCTTCAAAATCCTTGCCGAGCGATATCGTAAGAGAGGCAAAAGACTAGGATTAAGATTTAGTTTAATCGCGGGAATCTATAATTTGGAGCTGAGTAAAAAATGACTTATGAAAGAAGTCTAATGATTCTTGCATTAATTCTGACTGACCCACCACCATGGCATTGCAGTGTTTTTCAATATTTTTCGATGGATTAGATAGTCTGAATCATGCCGGGCCACTTCAGTCCAAAAATGCGGGCTATGATCAAAATGCCGGGTATGTGCCAGTTCATGCACGCAGAGATAACGGACGATATTTTCAGGAAACAGAATAATACCGCTATTCAGCATAATGTCATGTCTGGCAGAACAGCTGCCCCAACGGGTTTTCGGCTGGCGGATATTACAGACATTGAAAGATAATCCTGTTTCCAGACTAACCTGTTCAAGATAAATCGGTAACTGTTGTTTGGCATAGGCAATTACAAAAGCTTTTAAGTAGCTTTCAGGATTTCGATCACTGATATAGAGCATATAGTTTCCATGATCCAGAATAAAATTATGCTTCTGGGCCTGGTATTGAACTGATATTGGCTGATTCAGATTAAATAGCTGCAAGCTAGCAGGTAAACTACGATCAACACTTTGTATTTTTTCCTGCTGGGATTGCCAGGTTTTGAGTAACCAGCTTTCGGCATCATTAATAAAATTCTGGATTTGTTTTTTTGTGCAAAATACGGGTGCAGTCAGGCGAATTTGAGTACCATCCACACGAAGCTTTAAACGTGTTGAGCGAATATTTCGGACAATTTGAATTTCAGGTAAGTCGGATAAGGTCATTTTTATTCTTTTTTAATCTCCGCAAACCCCTCTTTCTCAAAGAGGGGCTTTCAAAAATCTCCCTTCTTGCACTTGTTTTAAAGCAGTGCTTTAAAACTTCGCTCAGAAAGATTTAGAGGGATTTTTTCTAGAAAGTTTAATTAAACCGCAGTACGCTCTTCAATACCGTTATCAGTAGCAACCACAGCAATATCAGCTTTATTTAAGGCAAAGATACCGTTACAAACAACACCTGGAATGTCATTCAAAGTTTTTTCTAACTCTAATGCATTCAAAATGTTTAAGTTATAAACATCCAAAATTACATTACCGTTATCAGTGATTACGCCTTCACGGTATGCAGGGTCCCCCCCTAAAGCAACAATTTTACGTGCGACTGCAGAACGTGCCATTGGAATCACTTCTACAGGAAGCGGGAATTCACGACCTAACTGTTCTACCCACTTAGAATCATCGACGATACAAACGAATTTTTTCGCAATAGACGCAACAATTTTTTCACGTGTCAGCGCAGCACCGCCACCTTTGATCATGTGCATATGGCGGTCGATTTCATCCGCACCATCTACATAGGCATCCAGACCGCCTACGCTATTCATATCGACAACCTCAATGCCTAATTTTTTAAGGCGTTGTGCAGTGGCTTCAGAACTTGCAACTGCTGCTTCCAATTGAAGTTCAGGCAAAAGTTCGATTAAGAAGTTAACAGTACTCCCAGTACCGACGCCTAAAATGCCCCCTTTTGGTAAGTGCTTTAACGCAGCTTTTGCTGCAGCTTGCTTTTTCTCATCTTGGGTTGCATATAGACTCATGACATCACTCAACTAATTTGGACTTTTGCAGTAATTTTAAACCGCAAAGCCGCGTGGTTTGTTACAATAAGTGCTTATTTTAAACTGTTAGATGGAAAATTAACATGCTGTCTCGTTTGGTTCGACAAATTTTACAAGCAACTGTATACGATGTTGCAATCGAAACCCCACTCGAAGCAGCGCCACGAATTAGCGAACGCTTAAATAATAACATTCGCTTTAAACGTGAAGATTTACAACCGGTTTTTTCATTCAAGCTACGCGGTGCCTATAACCGTATTAGTCAATTACCGAAATCACAACTCGAACGTGGCGTTATCACAGCTTCAGCAGGCAACCATGCCCAAGGTGTGGCGCTGTCAGGGAAAAAGCTGGGGATTCGCGCGATTATCGTGATGCCAAAAACTACGCCTGATATCAAGGTTCAGGCGGTAAAACGCTTAGGTGGCGAAGTCGTATTGCACGGTGATTCATTCGACGTTGCCAATAAATATGCGATTCAACGTGCCGAAGAAGATGGCATGACCTTTATTCCACCCTATGACGATGAACTGGTGATGGCCGGTCAAGGCACCATTGCCAATGAAATTTTGCGTCAATGGCGTGATGTAGAATATGTCTTCGTTGCTGTTGGTGGTGGTGGTCTGATTGCCGGTGTTGCAGCGTACTTGGGAGATGTTGCTCCGCATGTCAAAGTTATTCCTGTGGAATATGATGAATCCGCGTGCTTAAAAGCGGCCTTAGAAGCCAATGGACGTGTGATTCTTCCATCTGTCGGTTTATTTGCCGATGGTACTGCAGTGGCACAAATTGGTGAAAAACCTTTTGAGGTCATCCGTCTGCAAAAATCAGATAATTCTGGTCCAATTGTTGAACCTGATGTGGTACTGGTCAATACCGATGAAGTCTGTGCAGCAATTAAAGATACCTATGACGAATGCCGTAGTATTGTAGAACCATCTGGTGCAATGGCACTGGCAGGGATTAAAAAATACGTGG
The DNA here is from genome assembly GCF_002918965.1 of Acinetobacter sp. ACNIH3. NCBI lineage: Bacteria > Pseudomonadati > Pseudomonadota > Gammaproteobacteria > Moraxellales > Moraxellaceae > Acinetobacter > Acinetobacter sp. ACNIH3. Next base: position 12,874 of record NZ_PQLP01000004.1, read on the forward strand.
CTGAACACGGCATTCAAGGTAAAAATATCGTGTCCATTGTTTGTGGTGCCAACATGAACTTTGACCGTTTACGCTATATTGCCGAACGTACTGAACTCGGTGAGCGTAAAGAAGCAATCTTTGCCGTGACCATTCCTGAACAGAAAGGCGCTTTCCTGAGTTTCTGTCGTGCCCTGCAAGGCCGCAACATCACCGAGTTTAACTACCGTGCCAGCGATGCAACTGCAGCTCAGGTCTTCGTGGGTATTAGCCTGAAAAATGGCGAAAAAGAACGTCAGGAAATTTATGAAAACCTGAAATTCCAGTATGACGTTGATGATCTGTCTGACGACGAAGTAGCAAAACTGCACATCCGTTATCTGATTGGTGGTCACGCAGACATTGAAAATGAACGTTTGTTCCGTGTCGAATTTCCGGAGCGTCCAGGTGCATTATTGACTTTTCTTGAACGTCTAGGCCCAACTCATAACATCACTCTGTTCCACTACCGTAACCACGGCGCGGCTGAAGGTCGTGTACTGGTCGGTTTGGAAGCTGAAGATGCAAAGCAGAATCCAGACGGTTTGATCGAAACTCTGGAGAGTATCACCTATCCATATGACGAGATTACCAATAACCTGGGTTATCAACGCTTCCTGAAATAATTTCTGATTCTGATATCCAAACAATCAAAACCGTCTTTCGAGGCGGTTTTTTGATATAAGCAAATAAGAACGCAGGTCTTTGATAATATTTATGTAAAGCAAATAGCTAAAAAATTAATTAAGCACTAAGATAAGCACGTAAATTAATAGAAAGCGCATGTATAAGCGCGGCAACTTTAGGAAAAATACATGGCACTGTTTGCTGTGATCGGTTTAGGAAGTTTCGGTGCCACTGTTGCCACACAACTGATGTCACTCAAACATGAAGTAATTGGCATCGACCTGAATAAAAAATATGTTGAAAGCATTTCAGATGAACTCACCCATGCCGTGATTGCAGATGCCACGGATGAACATGTGCTGGACGAACTAAATGTTCAGAACTGTGAAGCGGTGGTGGTGGCGATTGGTGAAGATATTGAAGCCAGTATTCTCTGCGTCCTACACCTCAAGAATATGGGAGTTAAAAAAATCTGGGCCAAATCCAAGTCCAAAGCCCATCATATGATCCTGACTCATCTTGGGGTGGATAAGATTATTCATCCCGAGGAAGATATGGGCGTTCGGATCGCGCAATCCTTAAGTTATCCGATGGTCAGCCGCTATATGGCGCTTGAGGATAATCGTTATCTGGTCAAAATTGAGATTCATACCGAACAAAGTGGTATCAAACTCAATCAGCTGATGGATCATGCATCAGAAATTAAAACCATTCTGCACAAGCGTGGCCCCGTGGTTCAATATATCCTCGACCCGCATCTTATTCTTAAAGAAGGTGATATTCTGCTTGTTGAGGGCTTGCTGGAACCTTTACGTCGCCTGTCCAAACATTTTAAAAATCTATGAAAATAACTGCTCATAAAAACCGGACTATTAACCTCAGTCCACCCAGCATTATCGCATTGGGATTTCTGGCATTGATTCTGGTTGGTTCAATCTTGTTAATACTGCCAGTTTCTCATCATGGTGATGTCACTTGGTTTCAGGCTGTTTTTACTGCAACTTCTGCGGTGACCATTACCGGTTTGTCTGTGGTCAATGTCGGAGAAGCTTATACGGTCTTCGGCAAGATCGTAATCATGATTCTCCTGCAATGTGGCGGACTCGGCTTTATGACCTTTGCCATTCTGGCTGCCATGAGTCTGGCGCCTAAAATGGGACTAAGGCAACAGGTCATGGCTCAGGAGTCCATCGGTCAGACCAGCCTGAAAAAGATCAGTACTACCATTAAAGGTGTGTTTCTATATTCGCTGTTCTTTGAAGCAATTGGCACAGTAATTCTGACTATTGCCTGGCTACAGGACTATAACTTTGCCCAGGCTTTTTTCTACGCTTCCTTTTATAGTATTTCTGCCTTTAACAATGGTGGCTTTTCCCTGTTCCCGAATAGTCTAATGAGCTTTGCTGATCAGTATCTTATTACCTTCACCATTAGCATGCTGTATATCATTGGCGGCATTGGCTTTTTGGTGTTGATGGATGTACGACAGCATAAACGCTGGCGCAAACTGAGTACCAATAGTAAGCTGATTTTGAGTACCATTGCTGCACTGAATCTTTCTGCCTTTATCCTGATCTGGATTCTGGAAGCTTCTAATCCTCAAACACTGGCATTGATGAGTATGGGCGATCAGGCGGTCAATGCCTGGTTCCATGCCACAGTACCGCGTTCTTCAGGTTTTAACAGCCTGCCGATGGATCAGCTGACCAATGCATCCACCTTAGTTACCATGTTCCTGATGTTTATTGGTGGTGGTTCTTTAAGTACCGCAGGTGGCATTAAGGTCGGAACTTTTATCATTGTAGTGATTAGTGTAATTAGCTTCCTACGGCGTGAAGATGAAATTCGTTTATTCAAGCATTCGATTCCAGAGAAAACCACCTTTAAAGCATTGGCAGTGGTCTGTATTACTGCTCTCCTGATTGCAACCGGATTTATGAGTCTGCTTATTCTGGAGCCAGATCAGGACTTTCTGGATCTGTTGTTTGAAACGGTTTCTGCCGCATGTACAGTTGGGTTGTCTCGTGGCATCACTTCTGAATTACAGCCAGCCAGTCTGTTGATTCTGATGCTGTTAATGTTTGCAGGTCGTTTAGGCCCTTTGACCTTGGCCTATTTTATTGCCACACCGAAAAAGAGCCGCCTTAAACATCCACCTTCAGAAATTCAGGTTGGGTAATTTCGATATAAAACAAAAAATCCATGTCAGCACGTGGATTTTTTGATGATAATGCTTTTTAGAACCAGTTCATCAACGAAACACCCAAGCCGACATACGTCGCCTTATGGTTATAGTCGATCAGGCTTTCACCGTAGCCATCAAACAGCTGAAAATGTCCACGCAGACGACCACTGATCGGGAATGACCAGTCAAATTGCGCTGCACCACGACTGTCATCACCGCCTTTTAAGGTATGACGCAACATAAGTGAAAAGTCATGATCTTTCCAGCGATAAAATGCAGTCAAATCGCCACGACCGACATAGTCGACGATATCCGGATTGTTATCATCTGGCAGGTCTTCTTCAAAACGATACCAAGGACGTAGCATCAGGGCAAAGTTATTACGCTCAAAGCCCAGATTCAGCATCACCCGGTTCCAGCTACGTGATAGTGGATCGGAACGGCCATTGGACTGATGATTAATGGTCAGACCTAGCATACGCCAGTCCAGACCAAATAAATCGTAATTGGTTCGGAATACAATACTGGCTTCTGGTTCATAATTGGTTTCACGGAATGGACGTGATTCTTCAGAGTTATATACTTGCCAGCGTGAAGACTGGGTATACGCCAGCCAGATATCACCATTATTACCAAAAATATTTTCTACTGCTTTGGTTTTTAGTGAAAGCTGAAACTTGGCTTCCATGGATTTCAGGTTCTGATCTTCTGTTACCGTATTACGTTCATTCGGACTTTCAGGAAACTCATTTTTCTCAGAGGTCCAAAATCCTGGTAATACATACACCGGCTGATAAGAACGGATATTCCAGGTACCCAGTTTACTTTCCGGTGAAAGTTCCCAACGGCTGTCCAATAAAGACAGGTTTGGTTTCAGTGGCGAGCCTTCACTGACCGTTACCGTAGAAACAGTTTTATCAATTCTAGCTTTCAGGTTATCGGGTTCAGGCGCAAGTTCAGCAGCTGCGCGACGTTCAGATACCAGTACCACTCTTTCAGCTTCTGGTACTTTGAACAAAGCATCATAACACGCTAGACGTTCTGCACTGGTTTCTACCGCGGCACAGGCCTCAGCCGTTGCTGGCATCGGACTGCTGGGAATAGTTGTTTGATTTTCTTTTGCATACCCCTGCGCCCCACCCATACAGCCCAGCAAAATGCTCAGATGCAAAGTTGGGCGCTTAAACGAATTAAGCGCCATTCAATTTTCCTTTTTTCTTTTATTGAACTTGTTGGATCACAAATCCGAGCTGTTCCAGTGCTTCACGTTTTGCTACTGGTGCAACCACAGCACGCGACGGCTGTTGTTCTACCAGATATTGCTGAGCCACACGTTTCAGGTCGTCCAGCGTCACATTGAGCAGACGTTCACGTAACTGCTTACGGAATGCTGGAGTACGCTGATGCAGGTAAGCATAACAAGCTGTAATTGCCTCACCTGCTGGTGAACCCGGCTTATCCATGCTGGCAATCAGACCCAGAATTGCTTCTTCCAGTTGATGTGGCTGTTGTTCCGCATTTAATAGCCACTGAACACTTGCATTAAAGTCCTTGAAAGTCTCTGCTAAACGTGGATCACGGTAGCTGTAGAAACGGAATGAACAGGCATTACCATCATAGCTGGCACCGCCACCATAAGCACCGCCTTTTTCACGGATCGCACTATGCAGGTATCCATTACGCAAATAACCTGCCAAGACCATCAATGGTGCTGCATCTGGATGAGATACTTCTACTGCCGGATAAGCTGCTGCACAGAACTGAACATTGGCCTGAATCAGCCATGCCTCATCTGCTTCATTCAATACTTTTTCAGTTTGAGCAAGTTGTACCGGATTACGGTCCACAGCAACTTTATCCCAAACATTCTGAACTTCTTCTACCAGATGGTCCGCTTGCGGTTCTTCACAAACCAGTAAGAACTGTTTTGGAGCTTGCAGTAAAATACGATGAATGCGTTTCAGCTCTTCAATCATGGCATCGTAAGCAGCTTCATCTTTCTCAATCTGAGCAACCAGATTCATCAGCCAGTTCAATGCACCAAGACCAGTGTTATGATAATCACGGGTCGCTAAAGCACTGTGCTGACGTGAAGCTACCTGCATCGCATAGCTATGGCCTGAGCCCGAAATACGCGAATGCCAGCGTGTTTTACGCTGTTGCAGCAATTCGATAATACGGCCTTTTTCATCAAAACGAAGCTGCTCAAAACCGGTTTTCAGCAACTGAATCGCTTGCAGGTTATTTACCAGAGATTTAGTTGTGAGCGTTAACCAGGCAGAAATCTTATTCTTGTCATCTACTTTTGAACGTAATGAAGCTCCCATACCCAATCCGCCGCTAACAGCAGTCTGGATTTGCTGGAATTCAAGATAATCATATTCGCCCGCACCCACTTCACCAACCAGAATCGACAGCAGGTTAAAATATGGCGATTGCACCACTTCATCAGGAATCTGTACCAAGACTTGTTGGTAATAAATACCATTGGTACCAGCATAATAAAGGTTTAATGGCGTATCGATGCCATTGGAAATCACTTCACGCAACTGACCTTGTACGATCTGCATTTCAGCAGGCACATCTTCCAGGCCAACCTTAGGTAACAGGTTCAGGTCATCCGGTGTATCCTGGCGAACTTTTAAAGCTTCAGTCTGCGCAACGATTTCAGCTTTTTGTTCTTCAGTCAGTGTCTTGCCAATTTCTGCCAGTCGTGCTTTTTCCGCTTCGGCCTCTTTGGCAGATTTAGTGGCATCTGGAACCAGTGTCAGTTGCACACGGTGCGGGTTATCAATCAGATGTTCTTTGATCAGATTAGACAGCCACATCGGGTCTTTCAGTTCTTCTTTAACTGCGGCAATTGCAGAATCCACATCCCAGACTTCAACCGGATCACGGTGATGAATTGCGCTACCTAAACCGTTCAGGATCAGGCTTAAACCATATGGCGTACCATCACCATTGATTTCACGCTGATGCAATTCAATCTGATGCAGAATCGCATCTACTGCCTGCTGATCTACCGGTTTCGCAGCAACATCTTCCAGAATCTTGAATACGCCATTTTTAAATTCTTCAGCATGTTCCGGATTTGAGCCTTGAACTGCGCAATAGAAAGTCATTTCAAAGTTAGAATCATCAACCCCCATAAATGGGCCTGTTGCATCTGCATAACCACAGGTTTCCAAATAATGACGCAGTGGAGATGCCGAATCTTCTAACAGGATACCTTCTACTAGACGCATACCCAGACGAAGTTTGATTTCGCTTGCTTCCGGTAGTAACCAGGAAATAACGTGATAGGTTTTATCACGTAAATCCTCTGCATCAACTGCATAAGTATCAGTCACTGATACCGGTGCAGACAAACGGGTTTCAGGTGTGGAGTATAAAGTCTCACCCTGTTCAAATTTAGACAGTGCCAAGTTTTCAAACTGTTCTTGCAGTTCATACGCTGACTTGTTGCCAAAGGTCATGAATACCGCATTACTTGGGTGGTAATGTGACTTATAGAAATCAACTAATTCCTGGTAAGTCAGATCTGGAATATCTTTAGGATCACCACCAGAGTTGTAATGATAGGTGGTATCCGGGAACAGGTAATGCGCCAGCGTATGATAGAGCTGATCTGAAGGTGAACTCATTGCACCTTTCATTTCATTAAACACAACACCTTTGTAAACCGGTTCACCATTTTCCAGCTCAATACGGATCCCTTCCTGGGCAAAATCCAGCGGATTCAGGTTCGCTGCAAAAGCAGCATCCATATATACTTCTAACAGGTTCTGGAAGTCTTTATCATTCTGGGTTGCAAACGGATAAGCTGTCCAGTCCGCCGCAGTAAAGGCATTCATGAACGTGTTCAGGGAACGGCGAATCATCAGGAAGAATGGATCACGTACCGGAAATTTTTCTGAACCACAAAGCGCCGTATGTTCAAGAATATGTGCTTCGCCTTTAGAATCCATTGGCTGCGTACGGAAAGCCACTAAAAAGACATTTTCATCGTGATTGGTCGCCAGGTGATAATGAATGGCGCCGGTCACATTATGTTTATATTCAGACACTAAAATGTCTAAAGCATCAACATGGTGTTGACGTACCAACTGAAACGCAGGATGTACAGTTTGTGAAATGGTTTCAGTGACATCTACAGTCATGCGATCTCCTAATTTTTAGATAAAAAACAACTGATCGCATTATAGCTGTAGTTTTTGTTATTATTCACGCTGAAAACCGATCATTTTGATCGAATTAAGTAAACTTGGTCATTCAGAAAATGAATCACCAAGTTTATGAACCGTAGTATTTAAATTGAAAATCGGCTAGATCAGATATTTAAAGTAATTGTAATTCGGATGGTTTTCGACAAACACATAATTTTGCTTCTGGTAAAAGCTCGCCGCCAGTTTGGTTTCAGTATGCAGGCAAAGTGCAGAATAATGCGGACGTGCTAACTGTTCCAGATAAGCCAGTAATTGCTTGCCTACTCCATGCTGGCGATATTTCGGATGTACATAGAAACGACGTACACGGCCAATACGCTCTTCCACACCATCTGGTCCCCATTGCTGGTTCAAACCGCCACAAGCAATCAGCTTGTTTCCATCATAAGCCACAGCAAGATATTCATTATCTTTACTGAAGGAGTTTTTTCCTGTGCGATATTCTTCAACTAATTTCTCAATTAAATCATAGCCTTCCTTTTTTGCCAGAGCAGCAAAAGTTTCGATTTGATCTGGTAATTGCTCGGCTTTTACGATTTTAATATCCATATATACACACTGTCAGAAATTGTAGTCTCGGCTCAACCTGCATTTGCATGAATATGCAGTTACAGGTGATATAACACTTATAAATAAAATCCGCTATTTAAATCAATGGCACGACCGCAGGATTACGAAATTTATCTGCTTTAATTCGACCAAAGTGCGAAATGAATGCCTTACAGCATACCCTAAAACTTTTTGAAAATGATTTAACACCCTATAGCAAACCTGAGCATTCGTGTAAACTTATGACTTTCGTTTTTTGAATGTGACTCTCTGACATGGCAAATGTTGATCTTTTTGCAATTGGTAATGCGCTAATTGACCAGGAATTTAAAGTATCTGACGACTTTTTAACTGCACACAACCTGCAAAAAGGCACCATGCAACTGACTGATGGTGAAACACAAGCTGCGCTGTATAAGAACCTGAAAGCCACGCAAAACTATAAAGGCCAGGCCTCTGGTGGTTCAGCTGCAAACACGACTGTGGCTTTTGCTGCGCTCGGTGGTTCAGCTTTCTATGCCTGCCGTGTCGGGAATGATGATCTGGGTCAAATCTACCTGGATGGTTTAAATGAAGCCGGCATACAAACCACAACCCGTTCAATCAGTGAAGGTGTTACTGGTACCTGTATGGTACTGGTAAGTCCAGATTCAGAACGTACCATGCATACTTATTTGGGGATCACTGCGGAACTGACTGACGTTCAAATTGATTTCACACCTCTCAAAACTGCAAAATGGCTATATATCGAAGGTTATCTGTCGACTTCAGAGACTGCTCGTCATGCTGTAGAACAGGCACGTACTATTGCCCGTGCCAGTGATGCGAAAATTGCTTTAACCTTGTCTGATCCAGCCATGGTGCAATATGCACGTGCCGGCCTGGATGAGATGATTGCAGATGGCGTAGATCTATTGTTCTGTAATGAACAAGAAGCGTTGATGTACACTGAGACTGAAACGCTTGAAGCCGCTTTAGTTAAATTGCAAGAAATCAGCCAACACATTGTCATTACATTGTCAACCAAAGGCGCGTTGATCTGCAATGAAGGTCAAAGCTTTACTGTACCGGGTCGTGCTGTAACTGCAGTTGATACCAATGGTGCTGGTGATGCCTTTGCCGGTGCTTTCCTGTATGCACTGAATGCAGGCCTAGGCTGGAAAGTTGCAGCTGAATTGGCAATTCTGATTTCAAGTCAGGTGGTTTCACAATTTGGCCCACGTCTGGCCATTGCTGACTATGCTGCGTTATTGGAAAACTTCCAAAAGGAATGCGCTTAATGTTTAAAATTTGCATGACCGAAGACATCCCGGAACGTGAAGCACGTTCTTTTGAAACGCCAAATGGCGACACCATTTTCATTACTCAACGCGATGGTATGTTCTATGCTTACCAGAACCTGTGTCCACACTTGCAGGTTGAACTGGAGTTTCTGGAAAACCAGTTTCTAGATCGTGATCAGGAATTTATTGAGTGTTCAACCCATGGTGCTTTATTCCTGGTTGAAACCGGAGAATGTATTTCTGGTCCATGTCAAGGTCAAGCACTTGAAAAAGTAGAGATTAACGTGCATTCTGATGGTGGGATTTACCTCACAGAATAACTCTGAAATTGGACGCTACCATGCCGGTATTTTTCCTAGACTATAACTTGATGCCTTTTCATTTAAGTTTATTCGCTGTGATTTTGCTGGGCGTGGTAGAAACCTTAGGTTATTTATTCAAAATTCGCCCGACGAAATTTTTGAAACAGATTTCCCCTTTCTACTTCCGCAATCTCGACCTGCTTAATGTTAAATTTTCGAAAATCTTAATTGTATTTTTCCTGCTGATGAATTTCAGTGTTGCCGGTTATGTGCTGCAACTGCTGATCTATTCTCAGGAACAGGAATTTCTACCGGCGTATTACCTGATTATTCCTGCGTTGATTATTGCAATTTTTTTTACAGTATTTATGATTCACTGTCTGGATCAGGTGATTCCACCTAAATACAAAAAGCACCATGTCAATCTGATTGGTCGTCTGGCAACCATTTCCAGTGGCAATGCTCGTCCCGGATTTTCAGCTCAAGCCCGTGTAAGGGATGAATTTGGTCAGCTACATTATGTGCAGGTGGAGCCGGAATTTGGTGAGCTAGAATTCCAATCTCAGATTATTTTAATACGTCTGCGCAAATCACATTATGTTGCCAAAAAAATCAGCAAATCTAATCGTCTGTTTAGCTTGGATTTGGAACACTCATAATTTATAAAAATACAAAAAAACCCGGCATTTATAGCCGGGCTTTTTTTAAAGAAATTTCAGTTAACGCTTTAAGAAACCTGAAACCATGTTCAGGACATTCTGAATATCATTATTGGCTTCCTGCTTGCTGGTTTGCTCACCCTGCGGAGTTAATGAATCAATTATCTGCGGTAAGACTTTGGAAATGGCGCTATATACATCCTGCTTTGGGGCATGCACCTGCTCCGCCACCTGTTCCACCTCCTGATCATCAAATAACAGCTGTAACTGCTGGTTATCCACGGGCGCATTCTCACCAGGACCTGTAGACACCCAGTCATCAACCTGACTGTTTAAGCCTTGACCTTTCAGCTTATCCAATGCTCCCTGTAAACCACCCTGCTTTTGAATCCAAGCAAGTACCAATGGCAATACGGCAATAAGCAAGGTCTTGGTTCCACCTGCACCCAATCCTGATGATCGAGGTTGCTGATGCGTCTGCTGATTTGGCTGCTGCTGTGGCTGACCAGCACCACCCAGTTGACTCAATACAGAACCTAAAATCCCGCCCAAGCCGCCTTGCTGGGATTGACCAGTTTGATGCGTATTACCCGGATTTAACTGTCCAAGTACGGCACCAAGAATTCCACCCAACCCACCTTGTGACTGTTGCGACTGGTTTTGGGATTGATGCTGATTGGTATTCTGCTGTTGCTGACTACCGCCCAAGGCCTGCTTGGCCAGCATCTCTACAATATTACTGAGGTTTGTCATACTGCTTATCCTGTCAATCTTTCTTACAGCATACGTGCTGAACAGAAGGTTGAAATGGATGAATATGTTAATATTTGCAATGAAATTTAGTAGATTTTTTCCTTACCAGCGGAACTTATTCCAATTCTCCGGATTGGCCCAGAATTTGGAATTAAACCAGTCTGGTACATGCTTATAAGTCAGAATATTAAATTGCCATAGGGCAAAGTCGGCCTTATGTGTTGTTTTATCAATAAGTTGGGTTAGTCCTAAAGAACGGAGTAGTTTCTCATCCTGCAAACGGCTTACTACGACCAGACGTTTTGCAAATAAGTCACGCAGCTTGACTAATATCTGACTGATCAATTGATCTGATAACTCACTCGTTTCAGGTGTATCTAGCATCACTACTCCCAGATCATAACGTTGCTGAAAAGGCAGACTTAAAAAGTCAGATACGCTAAAATAATGCCATTGAATGGACTGATTAAACTTGATCTGGGTCAAATCCTGACCAATACAAATCGCAGTTTTTATGGGCTGTTCCTGCGCAAAATCGTCTAGCATCGAAGTGATGACATTCTGTTCAGCCATAACAGCATCCTTATGATTTAAGTGAGTAATTTATATGGAACTTCAAGGCATTTGCCATAAAATGCATGCCGGTCTCAAGAACCTTAGTGTAACTGATCAAGATATACACAGGGCAAATGTTGAATATAAATTCATATTAGATCGTTCAGAAATTGATCTTCCATTTAGTCTGGGTCAAGAAATCGAGATCGACTGGACCGGTAATATCTACTGCGTGTCTTGTGGTACCAAAACATCAAAATCATTTTCTCAAGGTCACTGCTTCAAATGCTTTAAAACCAAAGCATCTTGTGACATGTGTATTATGAAGCCCGAGAGCTGCCACTATCATTTGGGTACCTGCCGTGAAGACACCTTTGCGCATGAAGTATGCTTCCAGCCTCATATTGTATATTTAGCTAACTCTAGTGGACTTAAAGTCGGAATTACCCGTGTCAACCATATGCCAGGACGCTGGCTGGATCAGGGTGCAACGCAAGCCTTACCCATCATGAAAGTAGGTTCTCGTCGTCTTTCAGGTCAAATGGAAGTCATGTTCGGCACCCAGGTTGCCGATAAAACCGATTGGCGCAAACTGCTCAAAGGTGAGGCTGAGCCCCTTAACCTGATTGATATCCGTGACCAGCTGCTGGATGAATTCGAACCACAAATTACCAGCATTCGTGACGAATTCAGCATGAGTCTGGACTTTAATGAAAATGTCGAGATTCTGGAACAAGAACGCCCACGCGAGTTTATTTATCCGGTAGAAAGCTATCCTGAAAAGATCAAATCACATAACCTGGATAAAACCCCAGTGATCCGTGGCAAATTACAAGGTATCAAAGGCCAGTACCTGATCCTGGATACCGGTGTTATTAATATCCGTAAATATACCGGCTATGAAATTAAGGTTCGTGCCGAGTAAATCGAACTATTTAAAAAAGCGGGATAAAATGTCCCGCTTTTTTATTTACTCATCAGGGAATTTACTACCAAAATTTAAAACACATTTCAGTATTTCAATGCCTCCTTGACTCTAAAGATGGCGCTCTTATAGAGCAAAAACTTTCCCAGAAAATAAAAAAACCGGCTCGAAAGCCGGTTTTTTTAAAGGAAAATCTGTTATTTGATTTTCGCTTGCGATTTCAGATAACGCGTATAATCATCAAATTCTTGCTGACCACGTAACTGGGCATAAAGTTTTGCCAGTTCAGTACGCTGTTCTTCACTTAAGACATCAATCGGATTCTTCTTCACTTCAGATACAGCAACTACTACCAGCTCATTAGGCAAGCTTGCAGTCGTCACAGACCAGAATCCAGCTTTAGGTGCTTTCAGGCTAAATGCTGCACGCTGTACATCACGCTTTAGCAAGCCTTCAGCACGGGTATAGATACCCGCATCTTCAAACACCAGATTACCTTTTGCTACAGAAGCAGCAGGTTTGGTCTTAAACTCATCCAATGATTTCTGAATCTGGGCTTTTGCAAGAGCTCGCGCTTTTTCTTCAATCAGTTCTGCTTTAACACGTGGTTTCGCTTCCGCCAGTGATTGCTCACCTGCTGCATGGTAATCACGCACTTTTACCCAGGCTACATCACCGTTTGCCAACTGTATGCTAGAAGATACATTACGGTCACCATTCTTCACATCGTCATTGAACAGCTTCACTTTCACATTGGCATCACTGAGTAATGGATCCCGTGTAGACAATGTCACGCCTTTGGCTGATTGTACGCGAACACCTTTAACTTCTTGTGTTACCACATCCAGTGAGTCACTGCTGACCACCATATCATTCAGGCTATTCACAGTATCAGAGAATGCATTTGATTTTTTAGAAGCCAGCACCTCTTCAGTCAGACGTGCTTTTTGTGATTCAAATGATGGCACAGCTACATCAGGTGCCTGTACAGCAATGATGTGATAACCATAATCTGTTTTCACGGGTGCAGAAACCTGACCAGATTGTAATGAAGCAACAGCTTTATCAAAAGCATCACCGAACACACCCGCTTCATAAACTGCGATTGCACCGCCTTTGGCCTTAGATTCAGGATCTTCTGAATACTGAGCTGCAGCCTGAGCAAATGTTGTACCCGCTTTGATCTTAGCTGCTACATCTGTTGCGAGTTTTTGCGCTTCAGCTTCAGAACGGTTATCCGCAGTGATCAGGATATGTTTCACTTCTGGCTTGGCAGTCGATTTTTGTGCCGCGACAAAACTGTTATAGGCATCTTGTAGTTCGGCATCGGTTACCGTAACAGCAGCGGTATTAATATCACCCGCTTTTAAAACTACGTAATCTACATCCACACTTGTTGGCTGCTTGAATACAGTCTTATGCTTTTCATAGTAAGCTGCAATTTCTGCATCAGTAACTTTAACGTTTTTCTTGTAGTTCTCAAGATTAACACTGGCAATATGCACATGACGCTGTTCAGTCTGCAAGTCAGCAATCTGCTGAATTTCCAGTTTACTAACCAATGGATAGTCAATAAATGTAGAGGACAACATTTTAAGAGCATGGTCAGTGCGCAGGCTTGCAATCAGCTGCTGGCTGTTCATGCCTACAGAGCGCAAATAGTTTTCATAGAGCGCATTTGAAAATTGACCATTTTGCTGGAAACTCGGTTGCTGAGCAATCATTTGCTCAATTTGCTGATCACTGAGGCTGATGCCCAGGTTTTCAGCTTGTTGTAGCAAAACTGTACGTGCAACCAGCGTATCCATAGCTTTTTGATCAATGAATGCCTGATTTAATAATGTTTCATCGCCATTGGCATAACTGAGATATTGTTCTTTGAATGATTTTGTCAGAGATTCCAGTTCTTTTTTAGAGATATCTGTGCCATTTACCGTCTTGGCTGTATCTTTGTTCCCACCACTAAAATATCCTTCAATACCTACAAGCGCTAAAGGGGTCAAAAACAGAACGAGCAAGACCTTGCCCAGCCAACCCTTAATAACTTTACGAAAAGATTCCATAAGTATTCCAATATTTTATTTGCATGGGATTTTACCCGAAAAAACCCACTGAATGAATGTGTTAATCCTGACTATTTAATTAATCAATAAAAAAACGCGCCTAGTGAGGCGCGTTTGGTTGCTGTTGGCGATTAAGCTACAGCGTCTTTCAAGCCTTTACCAGCTTTGAAGCTAGGTACTTTGCTTGCTTTGATTTCTAGCGTAGCACCAGTTTGTGGGTTACGGCCAGTACGTGCAGCGCGTTCTTTAACGCCGAAAGTACCAAAACCAACGAGAGTAACTGTATCACCTGATTTAAGCGCTTCAGTAACAGAAGCAATTGTAGCATCTAAAGCCTTACCAGCGTCAGCCTTAGATAATCCCCCTTTCTCTGCAATTGCATCAATTAATTCTGATTTATTCATGAAAATTACGTCCTCTTAATATCGTTTATTTAAGGTCCAAGAATTTGTTTAAATTGCCATAGCGACTTTATAACAATGGTTTAGGGCTAAACGCAATACTCTTCGATCTCTTTTTTTTTAAAAAATAAGCGAAAAAAACATTGAATAATGAATAAAGTCACTTTCGTTGTGATTTTTTAGACAATTCATCCTGTATTTTCCCCTGTTCTTCCATCAACTGATCAACTTTAGCATGCAGCTGCAGGATCAGTTTTTCTAGATGCTGTACGTCCTTCAGCGTCACTAATCCTATACGATTCAAGGAATGATGAACAGAGTGATCAATTAATTTTTCAACTTTATCTTTGGTATCTGTTACAGACTCTTTGGCCTTTTCTGAGACTTTTTCGACAGTTTGGTCGGCAATGTCAGTCGTTTTGGATTCTAGCTCTTCTCCCACCTTGACCAAAGAGTCGAATAATTTATTGCCTTCTTCTTCGGCACGAGAGAATGCACCCAGTCCAGCCAGCCAGATTTGTTTGGTATATTTTCGAAAGTCGAGGACCGACTTACGCTCTGATCCTAATCTCGACTTAGCTTTTGATGTTTTTTGTTCTGTTTCCGGAATTGCATCCAGTGCCGCTTCAGATTTGTCCATGTGCACGCCTCCTGATTATTTTCTATGCAAATTTTATATAGAAATCTACAAAATTACAGCATATTACCAAATTTAATACTTGCCAGTTTTGCTAAACTGTTCTACAAAGCAATTTATTTCATGTTTTAAGTTTAATCCCTGAAATATCAATTAGGCAGGATGTTTTATATTTCAAATTTTTCAGGAAAGGATTGGTTGTATCTATGAGCGAATCGCAGCAAAGTCAAAAGCAGCCGCACTTATTGCTGACAATGACTTTAATTGTTTTAGAAACAATTTTCACTTTTATTCTAAAACATGATCGCGTTGTTGCATTACAAGCTAAAAAGTTTATTGATGAAAATATCGCTATTAAGATTAATAGTTATATTCCTTATTTCGACTTTTATGTGCAGTTTACCGATAAGGGTCTGCTATTTGACCATAAAGCGCCAAATAAGATCATTGACCTTGATGTGCGTACTAATCTATCCGATCTGATCAAAATCTTTATTTTTGGTAATCGTCGCAGTATTAAGGCTATGCGTATTGATGGCAATCAGATCCTGAAAGACGAATTCCGTGATCTGCTGACCCTGTTTGCCCTGCCGAAACTGCTTGCTGACTGGAAACAGTGGCTGTATGAACCAAGAGACGAGTCTGAAGTCGTTACTTCACGTAATCGTCTGGCCCCACTTCTAGATAAAATTGACCAGCAACGTTCTAAAATTAACACCCTACAAATAGAAGTTAAGCAGTATGAAAACCGGATTCGACGCATGCAACGTCGTCAGAAGCAAATTAATATAATCTTTGGTCTTATCACTGTAGGTTTAATTACGTTATTAGTATATAATTGGCTTGCTTAATAAAGCCTTCTTTTTGGTACGATTTAACGTTTCACTTTGCATAATAAAAAAACTTGACTATTTTAGTCAGGATTCTTAAAATCGACACATCTAGTCTAACCATGTGTATCGAATCATGCGCTTAACCACTCGCGGTCGCTACGCAGTGACTGCTCTTCTTGATCTAGCTTTGCAGCCAACTGAACAAACGATCACGCTTGCTGAAATTGCAGCTCGTCAAACTATTTCCGTTGCCTATCTTGAGCAGTTATTTGCGAAACTAAAACGTCATGGCTTAGTTTCAAGTGTCCGTGGTGCCAATGGTGGTTATCATCTGGCGCGTAATGCTCAAGACATCACTGTGTTAGAAATCATTGAAGCTGTAAACGAAACCGTTGATGCTACTCGCTGCGACCATAAAGGCAACTGCCAGAATGGTGCGATGTGCTTGACTCACGATTTATGGCAGGAACTCTCCCACCACATTGCCGATTATCTCGCAAAAATCTCGCTTGCTGACCTCGTAGCTCGTGACAACGTTCAAACCGTTTCACTACGCCAAAATTCAGCATCTTTTGATTCAGCTCTTTTATCGGTTACAGGTATTTGACATGAAACGTCCGATTTATCTTGACTATGCAGCAACCACTCCTGTAGACCCTCAAGTTGCAGAACGCATGATGGAATGCTTAACTTTCGAAGGTACCTTCGGTAATGCTGCATCTCGTTCACATGCATACGGCTGGCAAGCGGAAGAAAAAGTTGAATACGCACGTGAACAGGTCGCTAACCTTATCAAAGCTGACCCACGTGAAATCGTATGGACTTCTGGTGCGACTGAATCTGACAACCTTGCCTTAAAAGGTGTAGCTCAGTTCTATGCATCTAAAGGTAAGCACATCATTACGTCTAAAATTGAACATAAAGCAATTTTGGATACATGCCGTGAGCTGGAGTCTGAAGGCTTTGAAATTACTTACCTGGAACCACAACCAAAAACTGGTTTAATCACCCCAGACATGGTTGAAGCTGCAATTCGTCCAGATACCATTCTTGTTTCCCTGATGATGGTAAACAACGAAATTGGTACCGTAACGGATGTTGCTGCAATTGGTGAAATCACTCGTGCCAAGAAAATTTTCTTCCACGTAGATGCTGCCCAGGCTGCAGGTAAAGTTGAAATTGACCTTTCTCAACTGAAAGTCGACCTGATGAGCTTCTCTGCACACAAAATCTATGGTCCTAAAGGCATCGGTGCCCTGTTCGTACGTCGTAGCCCACGTGTACGCCTGAAAGCACAAATGCATGGTGGCGGTCACGAACGTGGCATGCGTTCTGGTACGCTTGCGACTCACCAGATCGTAGGTATGGGTGAAGCATTTGAACTTGCAGGTAAAAACTTGCATTCTGAACAAGCGCGTTTACGTGTACTTCGTGACAAACTTTGGAATGGTTTACGTGACCTTGAACAGGTATTCCTGAATGGCCACGAAACTTATAACGTTGCGAACTACCTGAACGTGAGCTTCAACTTTGTTGAAGGTGAATCACTAATGATGGCTCTGAAAGATGCAGCAGTATCTTCAGGTTCAGCATGTACCTCTGCAACACTAGAACCGTCTTATGTTCTACGTGCATTGGGCCTATCAGACGAACTTGCACACAGCTCAATCCGCTTTAGCTTTGGTAAATACACCACTGAAGAAGATATTGATCATGTACTTGAAGTCACTAAAGCTGCTGTTGAGAAGT
The DNA here is from genome assembly GCF_002918965.1 of Acinetobacter sp. ACNIH3. NCBI lineage: Bacteria > Pseudomonadati > Pseudomonadota > Gammaproteobacteria > Moraxellales > Moraxellaceae > Acinetobacter > Acinetobacter sp. ACNIH3. The sequence continues at coordinate 30,639 of NZ_PQLP01000004.1, forward strand.
TACGTGAACTTTCTCCGCTTTGGGATATGTACAAAGAAGGTATCGACCTTTCTACAGTTGAATGGGCTGAACACTAATCTTGCATCAAAGATAACAGCATTTATGTTGTTATCTCATTGATAAAATTTTTTTAATCCCCATATTTAATATTAGGCTGACCCCGAGGTTTGGAGAAGCAACATGGCTTATAGCGAAAAAGTAATCGACCATTACGAAAACCCACGTAACGTTGGTGTTTTAGACAAAAATGCAGAAAACGTAGGTACAGGCATGGTGGGTGCACCAGCATGTGGCGACGTGATGCGTCTTCAGATTCAGGTGAATGATGAAGGTGTAATCGAAGAAGCACGTTTTAAAACTTACGGCTGTGGTTCAGCAATTGCATCTAGCTCACTGGTAACCGAGTGGCTAAAAGGCAAAACTCTGGACGAAGCTCAAGCGATCAAGAATATTGATATCGCAACTGAACTTGCTCTTCCTCCAGTAAAAGTACACTGCTCTGTACTTGCTGAAGATGCCATTAAAGCTGCTGTAGAAGATTATCGTAGCAAAAAAGTGAAAGCTTAATTGCTGACGTGTATTTTTGAAGAAAGATTAACGGAGTTTTCATGATCCATTTAACTGAAAATGCTGCAACTCATATCAGCAATTACCTGAAAAATCGTGGTAAGGGTGAAGGCATTCGCGTTGGTGTGAAAACTTCAGGCTGTTCTGGTCTGGCTTATGTGCTTGAATTCGTCGATGACGCTGATACACATGATGAAGTATTTGAACAGTTTGGTGTTAAAGTTTTCGTTGACCCGAAAAGCCTGGTTTATCTCGAAGGTATGGAGATGGACTACGTAAAAAATGGTCTGAACGAAGGCTTCGAATTTAACAACCCGAACAAAAAAGGTGAATGTGGCTGCGGTGAATCCTTCACTGTATAAGGCTTAATCATTAGCGTACATTTATCCTTGCAGCATTAAAACAGTGTCATCTACACTGTTTTAATTGCATTTAGGCAGTAGTTTTTAGCTGTACATTGCAGTTAATTTGCATATTAATCGTGGATCCAATCTCCCATGAATCATTTTGAGTTGTTCAACCTCCCTGTCGCACTTGATATTGATTCAGCTGCTTTAAAAGCTGAATTTTTAAAGTTACAGCAACAATATCACCCAGATAAAGCTGCAGACAAAGACCAGGCCCTGATCAAATCAAGTGAAATCAATCAGGCATATAAGGTTTTGTCGGCCGTGGATAGTCGCGCTGCTTACTTACTTTCATTGAAAAAACAGGATTATCATCTGGATCAGTCCATCAGTGATTTTGAGTTTCTGCAAGATGCGCTTGAAATTCGTGAGCAGCTTGATGATGCAGCTTCGGCAGAAGACTTATCTTCCCTAAAAGTTGAAGTTCAACAGTGGATTGATGGCCTGGTGCGTGAATTCAAAATAGATTATGAAGAGGAAGACTGGGCTGAGGCTCGCGATACTGTGCGTAAACTGCGCTTCTTTGTCAAAGTCATGGCCGATATCGATAAAGCGGAAGACCGTTTCCTCGATGACGACAGCTTTGACCTCGATGACGATTTTTAATTTCTCTCTTTAATATTTAACGTGCAAAGGATGTAACACTATGGCTCTCTTGCAGATTGCAGAACCAGGTCAATCAAGTGCACCGCATGAACACCGCATTGCGATTGGTATCGATTTAGGCACCACCCATTCTTTGGTCGCCACGGTTCTTTCAGGTAAAGCCAAAGTACTTAATGATGAACAAGGACGTGTGTTACTTCCTTCTATCGTTCATTATGCAGAGCAAAGCACTCAGTACGGCTATGAAGCTGCACCATTCATAATGACCGACCCAAAGAATACCATCGTTTCTGTAAAACGTTTTATGGGTCGTTCTCAAGCGGATATTAAATTCCAGCACCCGTATACTTTAGTGGGTGAAGCGAATGAAATGCCAGCATTTGAAACAGCTCAAGGTCGTAAAACACCCGTCGAAATTTCAGCACAAATCTTAAAACAGCTGAAAGACCGTGCAGAAGCAAGCTTGAAAAATGAGATTAATGGCGCTGTCATCACAGTTCCTGCATATTTTGATGAAGCACAACGTCAGGCAACTCGTGATGCGGCACAACTGGCCGGTTTAAATGTACTTCGTTTACTGAATGAACCTACTGCTGCTGCTGTAGCTTATGGTCTGGATCAGGAAACCAACCTCAGTACAGATCGCAACTATGTGATCTATGACCTAGGTGGTGGTACTTTTGACGTATCTATCCTGCGTTTTTCGCAAGGCGTATTCGAAGTATTAGCGACTGGTGGCCATACTGCTCTGGGTGGTGATGACCTGGATCGTCTAATTCTAAAATGGGCCAAGAAACAGCTGAATATTGAAACCCTCAATGATGCTGAATATGCACATTTCATTACAGCTGCACGCAAGGCCAAAGAAGCACTCTCTGATGCTGAATCTGTAGAAGTAAAACTGCTGGATCATGTCTTAACATTAGATCGTCCAACGTTTGAAGAAATCATTAAAGTTGTACTGGATAAAACGATTAGCGTTTGTAAACGTGTAATGCGTGATGCCAAACTGGAACTGGATGATATTCAAAACGTAGTTCTGGTAGGTGGTTCTACCCGCTCCTATGCCGTTCAGAAAGCAGTGCGTGAAGTGTTCAATCAAGAACCTCTATGTACCATCAATCCAGATGAAGTAGTTGCAATTGGTGCCTCGATTACTGCGAATCAATTGATTGGTAATTCAACCGACGGTTCATTGTTATTAGACGTAACACCATTGTCTCTGGGTCTTGAAACCATGGGTGGTCTGGTAGAACGTCTGATTTCACGTAATACCGCGATTCCTGTGGCACGCCGTCAAGAATTCACCACCTATCAAGATGGTCAGACCTCGATGTTGATCCATGTAGTTCAGGGTGAACGTGATCTGGTGGAGCATTGCCGTAGCTTGGGTCGCTTTGTGCTGCATGATATTCCACCAATGACTGCAGGTCAGGCACGTATTGAAGTGACTTTCCAGGTGGATGCTGATGGTCTATTAACCGTAGCCGCGCAAGAAACTACATCTGGCGTGAAAGCACAAATTGATATCAAGCCATCTTATGGTTTATCGAGCGAAGATACAGAGCGTTTACTGCTTGAAGGTTATAAATTTGCTGAAGAAGACAAGAACCTGCGTCATCTTCAGGAAACCAAAGTTGAAGCACAACGTGAACTTGAAGCACTTACTCAGGCCCTGAAAATGGATGCGGCGTTGTTAAGTGAACAGCAGCTTACTGATCTGCAAGCTGCTCAAGCCAAGCTTGAACAGGAGCTGCAAGGTACAGATATCAAAGCGATTGAATCTGCCGTAGAACAGCTTAAAATACATAGTGATGCATTTGCAGCTGCTCGTATGAACCAGCATATCGATGCAGCACTGAAAGGTACTAAACTCGACGACTGGTCAAACTCAAACTAATTTAAGGTAAAGACTATGCCACGTATTAAAGTTCTTCCACATGCGCAAATTTGCCCTGAAGGTGCTGAGTTTGAAGTTGAACAAGATGCCAATTTATGTGAAAGCCTGCTAAATAACGGGATCAAGATTGAACATGCTTGCGATATGTCATGTGCATGTACCACATGTCACGTGATTGTGCGTCGTGGCTTTGACAGCCTGGAAGAAATGAATGATGTTGAAGCAGATTTGTTAGACCGTGCATGGGGCCTTGAGCCTGATTCACGTTTGTCTTGTCAGGTCAAAGTGGTGGACGAAGATCTGGAAGTTGAAATTCCGAAATACACCATCAACCATGCTTCAGAAAATCACTAAGCGATTTTCATAAAAAACCACGCTTGAGCGTGGTTTTTTTACATCTGATCTTTATGGTGATTGTTTTTTCTTAACTCGCGCGACTGGTCTTTTTATCTGATTGATCTGACCTGGTTTCATATTCCTGCTTCTCAGTCTCTTTTTCTAATACCACAGGTTCTGCTGTACTCGCTGGTAGATGTTCAATGACTTCATCTTCAAGTTTTAACTTTACAATACCTTGTGAATTGGTCATCTTCTGCTGGGTCTGAATCCGCTTGATCATATTTTCAAGCACATTGACCAGTTTAGGATATTCGTAGTTCTGTACTTCATCCAGATTAAGTAACAGATGGAAACCTTTATATTCGTAATCAAACCAGCGTTGATAATCAATTTTCTCTGAAGTAAATCGCTCCATTACCTGCCAGGTACGTACTGGCTCTTTAATCCCCTTCAGGAATACTGGTTTTTTTCCTGCACAAAGATAGTCATTCTTGATAAGTGTATGGGTATCTTCAGAAATCAGGATTTCATCTACTTCAGCAGCACATTGTAATCGTGCTGCCAGGTTGGCATCCCGTCCCACAATCGTATAAGCCATACGGTGATTAGCGCCATAATTGCCAACGTGGCAATACCCCGTCGAAATACCCATACGGATATGTAGCGGTGGATAGCCCATTTTCACCCAGCGTTCACGCAGGATTTTCATCTGCTGACGCATGGCAATCGCCATATCCAGACAGTTTTTGGCATCCTGCTCAACACCATCAGAATGCGGATCACCGAAAAAGATCAGGATCGCATCACCCATGAATTTATCTACCGTGCCTTCATAGTGCTTGGCGATTTCTGTCATGTGACTGAGATAGTCATTCAGCAGGAAGGCCAAGTCATCTGGAATGAGCGTTTCAGAGAGTTCCGTGAAACCCTGGATATCGGAAAAAAATACAGTAAGTTTCTTACGTTTATATTCAATCTTGGCTTCAGACTCACCTTTCATAATTGATTGCCACAGCTGCAAGGGTGCATAACGGCTCAGCTGGTTGGCAAATTCCATATAACGGTTCATCTGATCATAATAATGATTCTTTTTCTGCGCCATATAACGTGCACGCGTGGTTTGATAGTAATTCCCTACACCAAAATAGGTCACCAGACAAAGGAAGCCCAGAACCGTCAACTCATTGCTGGTTGGCTGAAAATATTCACCAAAACCAAAGATAAAAATATTGCAGAAATAAAAAATGGCAATACCGATCAGGCTTGCCAATGAAAACGTCAAAAATGAAATTTTGTTACTGATTGCGGTATACAGCAATGCGACCAATCCCAATAAAGACAGTACCAGACTCATATGCATTGCAGAAAGAATGACTGCAATTACAGCAATGTCGAGCACAAAGAAGACATTACGCTTGATACTAGTATTGTAGCGATAGATGAGCCAGCGCGACAGCTTCGGCAGAGCCAGTATAATCGCAAGAAAGAAAAACGGGATAAAAATCTGGTACTGCGTATCAGGCTCTGTATAGTGAAAAACGACGATGACCAGCGACAGCATGATATATCCCATCAGTCGATGGAAATATTCAAACTGTTTCGGCTCTTTATGTACCCAATCGTCTATTTGCACTCAGTTGCTCCTTGCAGCACTGTATAATTTACAGGCCTGATTGCAGCATGGGATCAGATTAATCCATACGCCAGTCGAATGGCATATCTCCCTGACCACGTAGAGCCAGCATTAACGTCTGACGCATATGAGCAAGAACTTCGCTGCTATAAGGAACCGCAGGTGTTCCCCACACTGGTTTTGGCCAAGCCACATCATTCTGGTAACGAACCACATGATGAAAATGTAGCTGTGGAACCATATTACCTAATGCAGCCACGTTCATTTTGTCTGCACGAAATACACGCGCAAGCTGACTAGACAACCAGCTTGATTCACGCAAGAACTGTTCCTGGTCGGCCTGGCTAAGTTCATATAATTCTGTAATGCCCGGCACACGTGGAATCAGGATTAACCACGGAAATTGCATATCATTCATCAAACGACATGTTGATAAAGGAAAGTCGCCTACAAAAAACGTATCTTGAGCAAGTTGAGGATGCAAACTAAACATATCTTTATAAATGATGCAAAATTAGAATGATGGCTAATACTAACATATCCAGTGCTAGCTGAATATTGTGAGCAATGTGTTTAAATACAAATTTGGATGATTTGTTATGAACTCGGTCACAACTCAGACTTTACCGAATCACACAAATTAATCAAGACTTTCTTTCCATTGAGGGGTGACTTCGCCATCGATTTAAACGAATGGTCAGAATTCCTTTTCTGAACCATTTTTTTAAAAACTTTTTAATGCAGCTCTTTCAGCAGGCTATTCAGTAAATCGTTTAAAAACTGAATACGTTTCTGATAGTCTTCGAGCATGACCATGACTTTCAGACGTTGCCCGCCATTCATCCGGAAATAGGTCGGATGTTTCTGCATCATCTGGATAATACTCATAGCCTGCACTGGCGTATCCGGAGCAAATTCGATATGCCCGCCCTGACCGCCAATGTCGATTTTGGTAATGCCCAGCTGTTCTGCTTTCAGACGAAGCTGATGCACTGCAAATAGCTGCTTCACTGGCTGTGGTGGAATGCCAAAACGGTCAATCAGCTCCATACGGATATTGTCGAGTTTGTCTTGGTTATTGGTATTACTGATACGTTTATAGAACAGCAGACGCTGATGTACATCCCTCAGATAGTCATCCGGAATCAAGGCTGGCATATGCAGATTAATTTCTGCCGTTAAAGATAATGGTGCATCAAAGTTCGGTGTCTTGCCCTTTTGAATGGCTTTGGTGGCTTTTTCCAGCATTTCCATATATAGGCTATAACCTATCGCCTGCATCGAACCACTTTGCTGTTCACCCAAGAGTTCACCTGCACCCCGGATTTCCAGATCTTCGGTTGCCAGCATAAAACCCGCGCCCAGATTTGAAGCCCGTTGAATCGCATCCAGGCGTTTTTCAGCATCGCCTTTTAAACCTTTTATCGATGGAACCAAGAGATAAGCATACGCCTGGTGATGGGAACGACCAACACGCCCCCGCAACTGGTGCAACTGGGCCAGACCGAGCTTATCCGCACGTTCAATAATGATGGTATTGGCACTCGGCACATCGATTCCGGTTTCAATAATAGTCGAGCACACCAGAACATTGTATTCCTTGTGATAGAACTGCTGCATGACCTGCTCCAGCTCACGTTCACGCATCTGCCCATGGGCAACAATGACACGCGCTTCTGGTACCAGTTCACGTAGGCTTTCTGCAGCACGGTCAATGGTATCCACTTCGTTATGCAGGAAATAAACTTGACCGCCACGCAGCAATTCACGCAAAATCGCCTCTTTAATGGTGTCATTGGTCTGTTCCTGAACGAAGGTTTTTACTGCCAAACGACGTGCTGGTGGTGTCGCGATTATTGAAAGATCACGCATACCACTAAAAGCCATGTTTAGGGTACGTGGAATTGGTGTTGCAGTCAGGGTCAACATATCCACATCGGCACGTAGAGCCTTAATACGTTCTTTGTCCCGCACCCCGAAACGGTGTTCTTCATCGACAATCATCAGGCCAAGATTGTTGAATTGGACATTTTCCTGCAAAATTTTATGCGTACCAATCACAATATCCACTTTGCCTTCTGCCAGGTCATCAATCGTTTTAGTATGTGCCTTAGAAGAACCGAAACGTGACAACACTTCAATGCGTACTGGCCAGTCCGCAAAGCGGTCTTTAAAGGATTCATAGTGCTGTTGTGCTAACAAAGTGGTTGGGACCAGAACTGCGACTTGACGGTTATTCTGCACCGCCACAAAAGCAGCACGCATTGCGACCTCAGTTTTCCCAAAGCCCACATCACCACAAACCAGACGATCCATTGGTTTGGCCTGCTGCATGTCATATAAAGTTGCTTCAATGGCATTGGCTTGATCTAACGTTTCTTCATAGGCAAAACCGCTGGCAAACTGCATATACAGGCTTTGATCCAGTTCAAAACTAATCCCGGGCTTGGATGAACGTCGTGCCTGTATATCCAGTAATTCGGCTGCGACATCGTGAATCTGTTCCAGTGCCTTACGTTTTGCTTTGCTCCAGGCATCTGTTCCGAGCTTATGTAGTGGTGCCAGATCAGGATCACCACCACTATAACGGCTGATCAGATGCAGATTGGTGACTGGTACATAAACCTTGGCATCATCGGCATAATCCAGTTGCAGGAATTCATGGTCCTGATCGTCAATGCTCAAAGTAATCAGGCCGGCATAACGCCCTACACCATAATCAATATGTACAACTGGGGCACCAATGGTCAGCTCGGTCAGACTGCGAATCAGGAATTCTTCGGATACTTCCTGTTGACGCTTGCGACGGCGCTGTACCACCCGATGTTCATAGAGCTGGTTTTCCGAAATCACAGTGATACGATCAGTCAAAACCAGACCACGTTCTAAGGGTGCACTGGTAATGGCAATCGCATGTAATGATGCGACAAAGGCATCAAAATTCTCGACAGTCGGGATATCACCCAGACTTGGACGCAGTGCATCTTTTAGAGTTTCTCGGCGACCTGCACTTTCAGCCACGAGTAGAACAGGATGATTAGCTGCATCGATATATTTTTTAACTTCGATGAATGGCTTTTCCCGTTTCGGATCGACCGGCAGTCGTGGCGGTGTCTGAGTATCCAGATTTATCACGCCAGCTTTTTCATCAAAAACATCTTGAGAGGCAATAATGCGACCAAACTGGTTCAATTGTTCCAGCACAAGATTAGTCTGGGTAAACAGCATTTCCGGAGGTAGAATTGGCTGATCCACATTATGACGGCGATCCTCATAACGACGTACCACCTCAGCCCAAAACTGGTTTAATGACTCTTCCAGACCGCGATCTGTAATGACAATGCCATTCTTTGGTAAGTATGAAGCCAAAGTGCTGTGAGCTTGCATCGCTTCTGCACTAAAGAAAAGCGGCATGTAAAACTCAATACCCGGCGAAGCAATACCATCCATGACATCTTGATACATCGGGTTTTTCTTGGGGTTTGCTGTCGGGAATAGCTCACCATAACGGTCCCGGAAAGTGGCGCGCCCTTCTTTCAGTGGAAATTCTTGTGCTGGTAATACGGTAAATTGTTCTAAAGTTTGCGTAGTGCGCTGGGTTTCCGGATCAAAAAATTTCAGCGTTTCAATTTCATCATCGAACAGGTCAATCCGGATCGGTGCATCCTGACCAGAGGCATAAATGTCCATGATGCTGCCGCGGACTGCAAATTCACCATGGTCATATACCGTATCAACCAGATGGTAACCCGCCTGAATCAGTTTTTTCTTTTGCTGTTCCAGATCAAGCTTTTGCCCGACACGAATATCAAAGTGTTCACCCAATACCCATGAGCTTGGTGCTACACGCTGTGCCAGCGTAGAAGCAGATAACAGCAACACCCCGGTTTGCGGCATATTGGAAAGAATTGCCAGACGTTCAGAGACAATGTCCTGATGCGGAGACAGACGGTCATAAGGCAAAATTTCCCAGTCTGGAAATATAGTCGGCTTGATGCCATAAAATTCCAGTTCACTTTCCAGCTGACCAAGGTGCTGATTATTGCGGGCCACAACCACAAATAACTGTTTATGCTGCTTGGCAATTTCCTTCAGCAATAATGCTGTGGATGATCCCTGCAGGTTGCCTAACCAGCGTCGTTCACCAGCCTTGAGTTGTTTTAAATTGAGTTGGGAAATTTCTTGTTGGAACATGTATATAGCTTTAAAGTCTAAACAACATATCCCTTATACTATCACGATGGTATCTGCGCATTTCGTTATTTTTATGCAGTCTTTGCTATCAGGAGAATAATGGTTTCTTTCCACTTCAAATGCTATTTTTTCTCACGCAGAAAATTTCGGTAGTAATCATTCAACTTTTCTACGATTACTTTAAATTGCAGCAAATTTTCTTCAGTATTGCCTAATCTTGAATTAAAACGTTGATTGGCAATTTCCAGATCAATTTTTTCATTAATGATCATAGCTGTAGAATATAATTCTTTCAAATCATTAAATGTTTTCATGCGTCGGTTAGACAGATATTCCAGTCTTTCACCTAGCTCCTGATTCAAGTTAATCCCATCCACGATATAGCCAGTTTCTTCGGTATATTGAATATTATTTTCTTCTAGATAAAGCTGTGCAGGAGAAGGTTTATTTGATTTGAATAAAGCGCTGATTTTATCAAACATGCTATGTTCCAAATTCATCGTGAGATTTATCTAGTCTAGATGAAAATGCCCCAAATCCACAGACTGGATTTGGGGCAAATGGTTAAAATCAGCACGATCCTATAAATCTTGATTCAAAGCCTTAAGAGCTTCAGGACACTTGTTCTAGCTGATTGATCTCGCTAGGTACTTCCGAGACCAGATTTTCAAAGGCAAAGATTTGATCTAACTGAGCCTGACTGAGCAGACCCAGCTCCAGTACGACTTGAGGCACAGTTTTATTTTCACGAATACACTGTTTTCCGATTTCATCACACATGGCATGCCCTAGTAGTGGTTCCAATAAAGTGATAATGCCGATGCTGCGCATTACAGCATTTAAACAGTTCTGCTCATTGGCCTGAATACCGGCAATACATTTTTGCTGTAGCGTCTGCATACCGTGGGTCAGCAATTGAATCGATTCATTTAAAGATACCGCGATGACAGGTTCCATGACATTGAGCTGTAATTGTCCAGCTTCCGCTGCCATGGTCACGGTCAGGTCATTGCCAATTACCCGAAATGCAATCTGATTCACCACTTCCGGAATCACTGGATTCACTTTGGCTGGCATGATCGAAGAACCTGCTTGTAATTCTGGCAAGCGGATTTCTGCCAAACCGGTACGTGGTCCAGAACTTAAAAGACGTAAGTCATTACAGATTTTGGACAACTTGACTGCCAGACGTTTCAGGCTGCTAGACAGAATAATGAATACGCCACAATCACTGGTCGCTTCTACATAATCTTCCGCGCCTTTTAAAGGCAGATCAGTAATGTGTGCCAAAGTTTCTACAGCACGCTTGGCATAACCCGTTGGTGTATTTACACCAGTTCCAATTGCTGTTGCACCCAGATTAACTTCCAGCAATAACTGACGCATCTGCTCAATCAGCTTAAAATCTTCTTTTAATAAAGTCGCAAAAGCGCGGAATTCCTGCTCCATAGTCATAGGAACGGCATCTTGCAATTGAGTACGGCCCATCTTGATCACATACTGAAATTCTGTAGCCTTACTATATAAAGTATCAATCAAAGATTTTTGCACATTGAGCAGTTCATCTAAACGTGTATAAGTCGCTAGACGCAGTGCCGTGGGATAGACATCATTGGTAGATTGCGATGTATTCACATGATCATTCGGATGCAGAATATGATATTCCCCTTTACGATGCCCCATCAGTTCCAGCGCACGGTTGGCAATCACTTCATTGGCATTCATATTGATGGAAGTCCCGGCTCCGCCCTGATAAGGATCCAATGGAAAAGCATCCTGCCAGTTTTCCGGATGTTGAATCAGCTCATCACAGGCTTGCTGAATGGCTGCACATTGTTGTTCTGAAATTTTCTGAAAATGTAGATTGGTTTGTGCAGACGCTTTTTTAACTTGTGCTAAAGCGCGGATAAAGTGTAATTGCTGTCCTACAGTTAAACCTGATATCTGAAAGTTTTCCAGCGCACGTATAGTATGAATTCCATAATAATTATGCTGTGGAATCTGTTTTTTACCCAATAAATCCTGTTCGATTCTATTCAAGTCAATTTGAAGCATATTGTCCATATTTTTTACTCTTGGCGATGATGCACTTTAATGGTGCTCTTTCACTATGCGCGGAGTGGTCAGAAACAAATAGAAATCTTTTAAGTGATATTTGCAACAAAATATGTCTAGTTCGCATTTGCTGTTAGTTTTGTAACTTTGTGTAATAAAATAACAAAAGTTTAATGATTTTAACTATTTATTAAAAATTAGCCTCTTAGCTCTAAATTAGACTATTCTTGGCTTTATTTAGCCATTTTAAATTTCATAAGATTATATTTAAAAAATCAAATCTACATAAAGCATACATAAAAACTGCTTAACTGTTACAGAGTGTAATTTTTAAACCGTGTTTGAATCACTGCCCTGTGAACGCAGTACAAAAAATTATCCCGGATGATGATGTGCAATATTTAAGGATACTCTGCCTATGAGCTCGCTAAACCCGACACTGATTACTTTTCTGTTTTATATCGTCGCCATGATTGGAATTGGTTTATACGCCTATCGTGCGACGTCCAATTTTGATGAATATATTCTGGGTGGGCGAAGTCTGGGCAGTGTAGTAACTGCACTTTCGGCAGGCGCCTCCGACATGAGCGGCTGGCTGCTGATGGGTCTGCCTGGTGCAATTTACCTGTCTGGCTTGTCTGAAGTCTGGATTGCGATTGGTCTGATTATTGGTGCCTGGCTGAACTGGCTCCTGGTGGCTGGCCGCTTGCGTGCCCACACCGAATACCAGAACAATGCCCTGACATTGCCCGATTATTTTACCAGCCGTTTTTCGGATAAGAAGCGGATTTTACGCTTGCTCTCTGCAATCGTAATTCTGGTGTTCTTTGCGATTTACTGTGCTTCCGGCATGGTTGCAGGTGCACGCTTATTTGAAAGCCTGTTTGGCTGGGACTATACCACTGCACTCTGGCTCGGTGCTGTTGCCACGATTCTGTATGTGTGTATCGGTGGATTTCTGGCGATCAGCTGGACCGATACCCTTCAGGCCGGTTTGATGATTTTCGCCTTGTTAATTACCCCGATCATTACCTATCTGGCATTGGGTAATAATGCTCAACAGGTCGGTACATTGCTTGAAACAGCCCGTCCACATGCATCCAATATGCTGGAAGGTCTGAGTATGGTGGCGATTATTTCAAGTTTGGCATGGGGCTTAGGCTATTTTGGCCAACCGCATATTTTAGTGCGTTTTATGGCGGCAGATTCGGTAAAAACCATTCCCGCTGCACGTCGTATCGGCATGACCTGGATGATCCTGTGTCTGGTGGGTGCAATGTCTGCAGGTTATATCGGAATTGCTTATTTTGCAGTCAATCCTGATTTACCTGCTGCAGCGATCGTGAACCAGAATCCTGAAACAGTCTTTATGGAACTGACCAAAATCCTGTTTAATCCTTGGGTGGCTGGCATCGTTTTGGCTGCAATTCTGGCTGCGATTATGAGTACTTTAAGCTGTCAGCTGCTGGTCTGTTCTACAACTCTTACCGAAGATTTATACAAAGGTTTCCTGCGTAAAAATGCTTCGCAAAAAGAACTGATCTGGGTTGGCCGTGGCATGGTGATTGTGATTTCCCTGATTGCAATTTCCTTGGCAATCAATCCGAATAGCAAAGTTCTTGGTCTAGTAGCTTACGCGTGGGCAGGCTTTGGTGCAGCGTTTGGTCCATTGATCATCTTTTCGCTGTTCTGGAAACGCATGACTCTCAATGGCGCAATTGTTGGCATGATAGTAGGTGCAGTAACCGTAATTGCCTGGAAAAATTATATGGGCGATACAGGTCTGTACGAGATTATTCCCGGATTTATTCTGGCAGCGCTTAGCATTGTGATTGTTAGTTTGCTAGATAAAGCTCCAAGTCACGATGTAGTCAATCGTTTTGAACTGGCGAAAGCCGAATATCAAAAAGAAATGGCAGAAATAAAGAAATAATCTTTCTATTTCAAAAACTAAAAGGGACTTTATGTCCCTTTTGTTTTATCAGCATTTTATACTTTAGCTTTGGCAGGTACTTTCAGCTTGATCTGCTGGGTTTCCTTAATTACTTCCATCACCGGATAACTGCGGGTTTCTTTTACGCCCGGCAACTGCCACAGAATATCTCCGGAAATTTTACGGAATTCATCCATATTCGCACAGCGGATTTTTACTACAAAATCAAAGCCACCACTGATCATATGACATTCCACAATATCCGGAATATGCTGCACTGCTTCAGAAAATTCTTCCAGTACATTCGGTGTAGTTTTATCCAGCAGTATCTCGACAAAAACTACAAAACCGTTATTCAGCTTGACCGGATTCAGACGGGCTTCATAACCGAGAATAAATCCTTCCTTGGTCAATTTCTGCACCCGTGCCAGTACTGCTGTTGGTGACAGGTTCACCATTTCTGCCAGTTTGATATTGGAAATTTTCGATTCAGATTGCAGCAAATCAAGAATACGAATATCTATTCGGTCAAGGCTTACATATGGGCTATTCATTAGAATTATTCTCTAACAATGATACAAACTATAGTGAGATATTCGTCAATTATTTTGGGATTATAGATTAAAACTCATTCAACTCAAAGAACCGTTTGACGCAGTACAGGAAGTCACTATGTCCACCATCCTACGCCTAAATTCGCACTCGAATGCCATGCAGCAATCGAATTATATTGCTGAATTTAGGGATAAAAATGAATATGAACAGCGCATTAATTCTGCATGGCGACGTGCAGAATCCGAGTGCGTGGAAACCCTGCTGGAACATAGTGAAATTTCCTCGGAACTGACGGACAAAATCCAGAACCTGGCTTTTGATCTGGCGCATTCCTTACGTGAACGTAAAGGTTCAGGTGGCAAGGCCGGCATTGTGCAAGGGCTATTATAGGAATTTTCGCTGTCTTCTCAGGAAGGTATCGCATTGATGTGTCTGGCAGAAGCCTTGCTGCGTATTCCGGATACGGCGACCCGCGACCTACTAATTCGTGACAAGATCAATCAGGGCAACTGGAAAGAACATCTCGGGCAAAGCCAGCTGATGTTTGTCAATGCTGCGGCCTGGGGACTGATGCTGACCGGAAAGCTGATGGAAACCCCACAACAGAAAAGCCTGTCAAGCCTGTTAACTGGCCTTTTGGCACGCAGTGGCCGTGGCATTATCCGCAAGACGGTCGATGTGGCGATGCGTATGATGGGTGAACAGTTTGTGACTGGCGAAACCATTGATGAAGCACTGAAAAATGCCGAACGTCTGGAAGAAAAAGGTTTCCAATATTCTTATGACATGCTGGGTGAAGCAGCACTAACCGATCCGGATGCAGAACGTTATTATCAGGATTATCAAAATGCAATTCATGCCATCGGTCAGGCATCAACAGATAAAGATGTTTATAACGGCCCGGGTATTTCCATTAAACTGTCTGCGCTGCATCCACGTTATCAACGCTCACAGATGGATCGTGTTAATGATGAACTGTATAGCAAAGTACTGAATCTGGCGGTTCTGGCGAAAAAGTACAATATCGGTCTGAATATCGATGCGGAAGAAACCGAGCGTCTGGAAATTTCCTTAGAGCTTTTAGAACGCCTGTGTTTTGAACCGACACTCAATGACTGGAAAGGCATTGGTTTCGTGATTCAAGCCTACCAGAAACGCTGCTTCTATGTAGTGGATTATATTATCGATCTGGCTAAACGCAGCCAGAAACGCCTGATGATCCGTCTGGTCAAAGGTGCGTATTGGGACAGCGAGATCAAAAAAGCCCAGATCGAAGGTATGGCGGATTATCCGGTATTTACCCGCAAGGTACATACTGACCTGTCCTATATTGCCTGCGCACGTAAACTGCTGGCAGAACCCGATTATATCTACCCGCAATTTGCCACTCACAATGCACAAACTGTTGCAACCATTTACCAACTTGCCAATCCGGAACGCTACTATGCCGGTCAATACGAGTTTCAGTGCCTGCACGGCATGGGTGAACCGCTATATGAAAATGTGGTCGGTGACAAAGCGGCTGGCAAGCTAGGTATTCCATGTCGTATCTATGCCCCAGTCGGCAATCATGAAACCCTATTGGCTTATCTGGTACGCCGTCTGCTGGAAAATGGTGCCAATACTTCTTTCGTGAATCGCATCGCGGACAAAAGCTTAAAAGTTGAAGATCTGATCGAGAATCCTCGTCAGACAATTATAAAGACCGCTCAACAGGAAAATGTATTGGGTACCAAACATCCTCATATTCCCTATCCTCAAGATCTTTATGGCACACGTATCAATTCATCTGGACTGGATCTGGCCAATGACGCGGAACTCAATGCTTTAAATGAAGTTGCAGCAAGTCTGGCTGATACCCAGTTCCAGGCAGCAGCAATGGGCACAGCTTTTTCAGAGCCAGATACAAGTAATACTCTACAGGTGATCAACCCGGCACAGCATCAGGATGTGGTCGGTACCGTTTATGAAGCAACGACTGAACAGGCAGAAATTGCCCTGATCCAAGCTGCCAATGCACAACATTTCTGGGCCAATCTGCCAAAGAATAAACGTGCCGCCTGTCTGAATAAAGCCGCCGAGCTGATGCAGCAACGCCTGCTGCCCCTGATGGTTCTGCTATCGCGTGAAGCTGGTAAAACCTATGCCAATGCCATTGCCGAAGTACGTGAAGTGATTGACTTCCTGCGTTATTATGCTGGTCAGATGTCAGATCTGTCTGAAAATGTCCATATCCAGCCTTTGGGCACCGTACTGTGTATTAGCCCCTGGAACTTTCCGCTGGCGATTTTCACCGGCCAGATTTCTGCAGCATTAGTAGCGGGCAATACGGTAATTGCCAAACCGGCTGAGCAGACTCCGCTAATTGCTGCCCAAGCTGTACAAATTCTCTGGGAAGCTGGCATTCCACAAGATGTATTGCAACTGTTGCCCGGTCGTGGTGAAACCATTGGTGCCCAGCTGAGTCAGGACTCCCGCATTCAAGGCATCATGTTTACCGGTTCTACCGAAGTAGCAAAAATTCTGCAAAAAACTGTAGCCAAACGGTTAAACCAGTTTGGTGAAAGTGTAACCCTGATTGCCGAAACTGGTGGCCAGAATGCCATGATTGTCGATTCATCTGCATTGACCGAACAGGTAGTGCTGGATGTAGTTAACTCTGCTTATGATAGTGCCGGTCAGCGTTGTTCTGCCCTGCGTGTATTGTGTGTACAGGAAGATAATCTGGACACTGTACGCCATATGTTAAAAGGTGCCATGCAGCAGTTGCGTGTTGGCAATCCAGTTCTGCTTAAAACCGATATTGGTCCGGTCATTGATGCCGAAGCCCAGCAGAACATTCAGAAGCATATTGACCAGATGCGCAGCAAAGGCCATAAAGTCCATCAATTGATGTTTAATCAGGATGCGTCTGAACTGGCTCAAGGCACCTTCATTCCGCCTACCTTAATTGAACTGCCAAACCTGAATGATCTGGAACGTGAAGTTTTTGGTCCGGTGTTACATTTGATTAGCTATAAAGCTGGCCAACTGCCACAGTTGCTAGATCAGATCAACAGTAAAGGTTATGGCCTGACTATGGGTTTACATACCCGGATCGATGAAACCATGCAGACTGTGATCTCGAAAGCACATGTCGGCAACCTGTATATTAACCGCAATATTGTCGGTGCAGTCGTTGGGGTACAGCCATTTGGTGGTGAAGGTCTATCCGGCACTGGTCCAAAAGCCGGTGGTCCACTTTATATTTACCGTTTAATGCATCAGGTATCTGAGAAAAAGTTAGCTCAACCTTATGCGATGAATTCTGCTCAGGCAACGCTTGAAAATCCATTGCTACAGGAATTTAAAGCCTGGGTATATAAAACTTTCCCAACAATTTCCTTAACCACTCCGGCTAAAATCACAACTAGGCACAGTTTTAGCCTGCAAGGTCCAACAGGTGAAGAAAACCAGTACATGATCTTGCCACGTGAAAGTGTATTATCTCTGGCAACGAATGATGCTGATCAGATTCAGCAATTACTAGCGATTTTATCGGTGGGTAGTCGCCCGGCTGTACTGGCAGACAATACTTTCATACTTAAACATTTACAAAGTATGCCAGCAAAAGTTGTAAAGGCCATTAAAGTGATTAAAGATATCGAATCTGGTGATTTCGAAGCTGTACTGCATCATGGTGATGTTTCTGCACTGATTGATCTGCAGCAGCGTATTGCAACACGTCAAGGTCCAATTGTAGGTATTACTCATCTAAGTTCCGGAAATTATGAGATTCCAGTGGAACGTTTTGTAATTGAACGTGCAATTAGCATTAATACCGCAGCAGCAGGTGGCAATGCCAGTCTGATGACCATGTCAGGCTTATAAACAGCTTTATCACTTATTTTAATTTCTTTCCTCTTAAGGCCAAATCTCTCCCCTTTGTAGATTTGGCTTTTTTTTAGCAGCTTTTCCAGCCTGTTTCCCTGAATAGTCTTAGGCAGAACAGCAATTTTTTGCTACCATCTTGGCTTTCAAAATATTTGCGATTTTTACTGCATATGACCTCATCTTATCAGCAACAACTGGATGCCAAAGTTGAACGCATTAGCGCGCAATTTGCCGAATATCAACCACCTGCTTTAGAAGTATTCGAATCACCTGAACAGTACTATCGCATGCGTGCTGAGTTTCGGATATGGCATACTGAAGATGACCTGTTTTATGCCATGTTTGAACGTGATGAGAACAATAATAAAAAAGTCATCCGTATTGATGAGTTTCCGGTTGCCGACCGCAGTATTAATGCCTTAATGCCACTCTTATTGGCAGCACTTAAGGCTGAGCCTATTTTATCAAATCGTCTCTTTGAAGCGCATTTTCTTGCCACTTTAAAAGGTGAAATGTTGGTATCACTGGTTTATCGTTGCCCACTGACTGCTGAATGGGAAGCTGCAGCTAAAGCCATATCAGAACAACTCAATATTAAGATTTTTGGTCGTAGTCGTGGGCAGAAAGTCATTTTAACTGATGACTATGTTGTTGAAGAATTGACTGTGTTCGATCGCAAGTATCAATATAAGCAAATTGAAAGCAGTTTTACTCAACCCAATGCGCAAGTCTGCCAGAAAATGCTGGAATGGGCATGCAATGCTGCACAGCAGTCTGATAAAGACCTATTGGAGCTTTACTGTGGTAATGGCAACTTTACCTTACCACTCTCTACCTGCTTCCGTCGTGTATTAGCGACCGAACTGGCGAAATCTTCAGTCTATGCAGCTGAATGGAATATTCAGCAGAACGGTATCGACAATATTCAGGTGGCTCGTCTGTCTGCTGAAGAATTCACCCAAGCCTATAACGGTGAACGTGTGTTCCGTCGTTTGCAAGAAGCCAAAATTGATATTTCAACTTATGACTTTGATACCGTCTTTGTCGACCCACCACGTGCCGGTATTGATGATGAAACACTCAAGTTACTGCAGCGCTTCGAACGTATCATCTATATTTCTTGCAATCCAGATACATTGCATGACAATCTGAAACAGCTGTCTCAGACGCATAAAATTACTAAATTTGCCCTGTTCGATCAGTTCCCATATACCCATCATGTGGAGTCAGGTGTGCTGCTGGAAAAACGCTAAAAATATTGTTTCAATTTATTTTTTTGTTACATAAATGGAGTTTCTAATAGCTCCATTTTTTGTTTTTAAAATAATGGACTTATACATGAATTCCATTATTTCAACTGAATAATATCGTTTGAAACACCGGCTGCAATCGGAAATTTTGAAGACCGTTTGCTGCTTTTATCACATAGGTCCTATTGCTTTATTTATTTAATTGGCTATATTTCAAGCTATGTTAGATCATGTATGAAGGCTCTATGAGTTTTTGGCAAAAGTTGTTCACTGCTGAACAACAAAATGAACACAAGAATCAAATTGCTTGTGTTGAAAATGACTGCGCTTGTAAGTCAAATGAACAGCTTCTTGAAGCATTGGCAAAAGCAACTGATGAAGACGTGATTGTCGGTATCAAAAAAGTTCTCGCTTCTCGCGGCTATAGCCGTAAGGAACTGAATGAACTGCAGCACTTGCCATTACAGTAGTGGTCAGGCTTTATTTTAAAAAAGCATTTGTGAAAGCAAATGCTTTTTTATTGGCTGGAACTTTTAAATAGAAGCATTATTCAATCTGTATGTTCTGCTCTAGCTCTTGTCTTGGTTGAGTAGTGATCCTCAATAGTGCTTAGGCTATTTTAATCTTAAGCTTTCTACTTTTTTTCATCATTCCATTATTAACACAACTGATCAGTTCGCTGATTTTTCAGACATAAACATCGATAAAATCACAAAAACCCGTTAAACTTGGTTTCTTGAAACATTTGTACATCAATTGGCATTCAGTGGCATATGCAACAAACTCAACGTTTTCCCTTAGGTGCTCACCTTATGGTCAAACACTTCGGCTATACCCATCATGGTATTTATGCCGGACGAGGTCGTGTGATCCATTATTCCGGTTTTGCGCACTTATTTAAAAAGCATCCGATTGAAATTACCTCGATTGACAAGTTTAGTCATGGTAAACCAATCCAAGTTCAGGAATATGCACATACCAAATACAAAGGCCGTAAAGTTGTGCGTCGTATGCGTTCACGCATGCATGAAAATAATTATCATCTGATTATCAATAACTGTGAACATCTATGTACCTGGGCGATTACTGGCGTGGAAAGCAGCCCGCAGGTGATCCGCATGATGAACCGTCTGACCACCATTGGTTATATCAGTTCGATGATGAGCTTCATGAACAGTATGTTCCTGACATTAACCACCACTTGCTTTGCATTGGCACTATATATTAAAAAGAAATTACGCGACAAAGCAAAACGACGCTTACAGCAATACCGTGAGCTACAGGAACAATTCCAGGAACATACTCAGCAACCTGAAAAAACGCTAATTAAAAGCCCCAAATAAATGGGGCTTTTAATATGGACAAAAATAACCAAATTAACTCAGATGCTCTTTCCAAGGCCTTAAAGGTTCAGGTATTTCCCGTCCTATAGAACTTAAAGTTTCCCGTTCGACCAAGCGCACGATTGAATCAAGCGCCAGGTCATTGTCCTGTAGTCCAAAAGGTTCTTCTAGCTCGGCACTCAACTCATCCAGGCCTAAAAACAGATAGGCAATCAATGCCACCAGGACTGGCGTCCATAATCCCAAGTTGGCTTCTAGGCTGAAAGGCAGAATAAAACAGAAAGAATATACTGCTCGATGCAACAGTACGGAATAAGAAAATGGCAACGGCGTCGACAGAATCCGGTCGCAACCTGCCTGAATATTTCCGAGCTCTACCGTATGCTGATTAAGGTTATTATAAATAATATCGGAGATCTGCCCTGATCGATAACATTCTACTAACTGTTTCTGCATCTGTTCCAGCACCCATTGTGCAGGATTAACCTGCTGCTTGATCTGACTGAAAGCAATTGGATCAAACTGAGTATCAGGCTGGTAATGCTCAATATTACTCTCTTGCTGACGCAAACGATCGCGCAATAAATGGGTAAACAGCATCATCCGGTATAAGAGCAATTCCCTGTTTTCAGTATCGAGTATGTGAGTATCCCGACTCAAGTGACGCGTGGTGGCAATCAATGCACCCCAAAGCTTACGCCCCTCCCACCAGCGATCATAACAGGCGGTATTCCGAAAACTCAGGAAGATCGAAAGAATTACCCCGAAGATGGTGAAGCCAATTGCAGGGACTGCAGGCAGGCTAAAAAAGTGCTCCCGGCTTAAATACACCAATACCCCAGAAATCAAAATTACTGACATAAGTGCGGGTAATACCTTAGGCAAAATGGTGCCATGCCACGCAAACAGCAGACTAAAACTATTACTTTTATCACGGACGATCATGTTTTTGTTTTACTCTCCATAGAAATAGCCCAACCGAAGTTGGGCTATCTAAAGGTATTAGAACCAAACTGTTTTGAATCCGCCGAGGCCAATTGGTTTCCTTGACAGGAAATGATCAATACAATTTAAGTCACTAGGCCGAAATAACTTATTTACCTGGCTTAAAGCTGTCTTTCAGGTCCAGAATACGGTTAAACACTGGCTTTTCACTTGAGTGATCGTATTGGTCTGCTACAAAATAACCTTCACGCTCAAACTGGAAGCGGTCTTCCGGTTTAGCCTCTGCAAGTGCTGGCTCAATCACGGCTTGTACCACTTTCAATGACTCAGGGTTCAGGTTCGCCAGGAAATCATCCCCAGTTTCTGGATCAGATTCAGTGAAGAGACGGTCATAAATACGAACTTCTGCAGGAATACCTTTCGTTGCAGATACCCAGTGAATTACACCTTTGACTTTACGGCCTTCAGGGTTTTTACCTAAAGTTTCAGGATCAATTGAACATTTCAGCTCAACCACTTCACCATTTTCATCTTTAATCACTTCATCACACTTGATGACATAAGCATGACGAAGACGCACTTCACCGCCAGGAATCAGACGTTTAAAGCCTTTAGGTGGTTCTTCTTCAAAGTCTTTACGATCAATGTAAATTTCAGAGGTCAATGGAATCACACGCTCGCCCATATCCACATTTGGGTGACGAGAATGCGTCAGATCCATATCCGCTGGCAGATTGGTTAAAGTCACTTTTAGTGGATTAAGTACTGCCATACCACGTGCAGCCGCATTTTCCAGAGACTGGCGAATGCAATACTCCAGCATCGCTACATCAACAATACTGCCATCAACCTTAGATACACCTACACGCTTACAGAAGTCACGCAGACCTTCCGGGGTGAAACCACGACGGCGCATACCCACGACAGTTGGCATACGTGGGTCATCCCAACCATTCACATATCCGCCTTCAACCAGTTTACGCAACTTACGCTTAGAAGTAATGGTGTAGTCGACATTCAGACGGCTTGATTCATACTGACGTGGAACAGCTGGTGATTGAACTTTCTCGATCACCCAGTCATAGAATGGACGGTGATCCTGAAATTCTAGTGTACATAAAGAGTGTGTTACACCTTCAATGGCATCTGATAATGGATGCGCATAGTCGTACATTGGGTAGATTTTCCATTTGTCGCCAGTCTGATGGTGTTCAGAATGCAGGATGCGATACAGAATCGGATCACGCATATGCACGTTTGGAGATGCCATGTCGATCTTGGCACGAAGCACAGCCTGACCTTCCGCAAACTCGCCATTGCGCATTTTCTCAAAACGCTCTAGGTTTTCAGCAACAGTGGCATCACGTTGTGGCGAGTTTTTACCTAGTTCTACAAAGTTACCGCGATTTAACTTGATTTCTTCTGGAGACTGTAAGTCCACATAGGCATCACCCTGTTCGATCAGTTGAATAGCCCAGGTATAAAGCTGATCAAAATAGCTCGATGCATAGCGCGGCTCACCATTCCATTCAAAACCTAACCATTTCACATCATTGGCAATACCATCAACATATTCTTGTTCTTCAGCATCCGGGTTGGTATCGTCAAAACGCAGATTACATAAACCATTAAATTCTTGAGCAATACCAAAGTTCAGACAGATCGCTTTTACATGTCCGATATGCAGGTAACCATTTGGCTCAGGTGGGAAACGTGTCACCACTTGTTGGGTACGGCCTGCTTCTAAATCATCAGTGATGACCTGGCGCACAAAATCTAAGCCCGGTTGTTGTTCCTGCTGCTGCGCTGAATCGACTGCATTCTTGTTTTGGGTCGGGTTCTCGGGCAGAGATGTAACAACATCATTTGGCTTCATGATCAATCATTCACTTCTAAAGTTAAAATTAAGGGTTTTATGTCCTGTTACGGGAGGCTTTAGACATGCCGTAAAACATAAACTAAAGTCCCCTAGTTTAACTTTAGGTGATCAATCTCTCAACTGCTAACTGTGGCATTTGTTTTCTATTCAATCATTTTAAAATGATGAGGCTAGGTCTGCTGCAATTGCATACAAATTTGGACGAATGATCCGGAAGTTTTTCATAAATCTAATCGCATGTCGCTGTTTAAGAAAATAAACATACTCTTGCAAAAAAATTTGTCATTGTTAATTGGTAACGCGCAGGCAACCATCTGGATTTGCCTGCTGGAACAATGCATAAATAAGATACGATTTTCAGAATTTTATCCGAGAAAAGTATATTTTTGCTTGCCTTGTCGATTACAGTTTGCTTATGCTTCTCTCATTCAAAAAAACCCATGACTTCAAAGGTCATGATCAGGAGATTACACAATGAGTTTTCCTCAAGTCGAATTAAACACCAATAAAGGTCGTATTGTTCTTGAATTAAACGCTGAAAAAGCACCTAAAACAGTGGCAAACTTCTTAGAATATGTACGTGACGGTTTTTATGATGGCGTAATTTTCCACCGCGTTATTGATGGTTTTATGATTCAAGGCGGCGGCATGGACGAAAACTTCAAAGAAAAAGCAACGCGTGACGCGATTGAAAACGAAGCTGACAACGGCCTGAGCAACGACGTTGGTACCATTGCAATGGCACGTACTCAAGCACCTCACTCTGCTTCTGCTCAGTTCTTCATTAACGTGAAAAACAACGCTTTCCTTAACCATACTGGCAAAACTGCACAAGGTTGGGGTTATGCAGTATTTGGTAAAGTTGTTGAAGGCATGGACGTTGTTGACGCAATCAAAGGTGTTCGCACTGGTAACCGTGGCTACCACGCTGACGTTCCACTAGAGAACGTTGTAATCGAATCCGCAAAAATCATTTCTGAATAAAAAACGTCCTCTCCGTTCTTTATGAGTTTTAAAGCGATGCTTTAAAACGGTGTAATAGAAAATCCCTCATATGAATGAGGGATCTAGAGAGGAATAAAAGGAAAAGATTTGTGACCCATCTGTTTATCGCCGATTTACATTTGTCACCTGATCACCCTCGACTCGTTCGGGGGTTTTTAGATTTATTAAATGCCTATAAAGATAAGAATACCCAACTCTATATTCTGGGTGACTGGTTTAATGCCTGGATTGGTGACGACTATACCGCTCCTTGGCTGGATGAAATTATTGAGCATTTAAAACAGTTTACCAAAGCGGGTAATCAGGTTTATTTTCTAGTCGGTAATCGTGACTTCGCTTTGGGCAAAGATTTTCTAAATCAGTTCACAGGACACCTCTTGCCCGATGTTCAGTTCTTAACGATTACTGACAAAAAGATTCGTATAGAACATGGCGACGAACTCTGCACTGATGACATCAGCTACCAAAGATTCCGTAAAATTATCCGTCATCCCTGGTTAGTCGGCTTTTTAAGAAAAATGCCGTTGTCTTTTCGTGCCCAGTTGGCACAAGGTTTCCGCAAGAAAAGCCATGAAGCGCAGCAATTCAAAAGCTATGAGGTTATGGACGTAAATCAAGATGCTGTTAACACCGCACTACAAGATGTCGATCTGCTGATTCATGGTCATACTCATCGTGCCAATATTCATGATGTAAATGGCAAAAAGCGGATTGTCTTAGGCGACTGGCGAGAAGAATCTGCACAGATTCTTGAGCTTTCTGGTGATTCTGAGCAAGAAATACAGCTGATGACCTGGCATTACTAAATATAGCGGAATTACGACTAAGAAAATTCACTTGCTCTTTATTAAAATGATCAGTTATCATTCAATTAATTTTATTATTTTTCATACACATAAAATGAAATCCAGTTTTCAAAAAGCTAATAGTATATTTCTTATATTTGTGTCCTTAATATTTGCAGTTTCTACTCTTGAAATTGACCCAAATCTAAGTCAATTTGTTAATAGCTACTTCACATTTTTATTAATTATATTCCTCATAAGTCTCTCATTTTTGATATATGACCTCATTGTTTTTCTAAAACGTCAAAAAGAACAACGAGATTTAATTTCAAAACTACAAAAAGAATTTATCAATTCTTTGACAAAATTATCTTATGAAGAGAAGAATATTCTGTCATTATTTATGGATGGAAAAGTTCAAGAAAAGAGTTTAAATTCTAATGATCAAGCAGTAGCTTGGCTTGAAGCGGTGAAGTTTATTTACAACACTGGAAGGCTAGAAGGTAATAAAAAAATTTATCGCATTGAACCTACTCTTTCAAAATATTTAATGCAAAATCCTAATACACTTTACTAATAAAAAGCCCTGAATTAATTAAGGCTTTTTATTTTAGGTGATTATGTAAGTACATAATGTGAAAAACTGTTTCATCAAGGTCCTGCTGAAGCTAACTTAAAAAACTGAGTTACTAAATCTAAGACAAATAAAAAGCAACTGTAATCAGTTGCTTTTGCTATTTTGGAAAATACTAAGTGGACTAATATCCACCTTCAGATTTCACTACTTCAGTACCCGGCTTATATTTAGATAATAGTTCACGCAAAGAATTCATCAGTACACTGGTATCCACGCCGACCGCAACAAATTCAGCACCCAAATCGAGATATTTTTGAGTAATATCATGTTGTGTCGACAGAATACCGGCCGCTTTACCAGCAGCACGAATCCGCTGAATCGCGTCAATCACGGCTTTTTGAACTTCAGGATGATTTGGATTGCCTTGATACCCCATGGTCGCAGACAGATCCACTGCCCCAATAAAAACACCATCAATACCATCAACCTTTAAAATTTCATCCAGATTTTCCAGACCTTTTACCGATTCAATCTGAATCAACAGACAGATATCTTCGTGGTCGGTTTGGTACTAATTCGGAATACTATTCCAGCGAGTAGCACGTGCCAGTGCTGCACCAACACCCCGGATCCCTTCTGGTGGATAACGTACCGCTTTTACCATCAGCTCGGCCTGTTCAACCGTTTCAACCATGGGGATGAGTAAGCTTTGCGCGCCAATATCCAGAAGCTGCTTGATGAGCTGTACACTGCCAATGGGTGGGCGTACCACTGCCTGCGATGGATAGGCTGCAATACTTTGTAGTTGCGATAACGTGGTTCTTAAATCACTAGGTGCATGCTCACCATCAATCAGCAGCCAGTCATAGCCGGCATTGGCAGCAATTTCTGTACCGTAAGCATCTGCCAGACCGACCCATAACCCGATTTGCTGTTTAGTTTTGAGTTTTCTTTTGAAGTAATTGGTGTATTGCATACGCCCGCTCGCTTGCATGTTATTGCTTATAAGCTTATTAAACGCCTCTTGGCAAAAAGTGCCAATAGTGAAAAGCTCTTTTATTATTAGCCAAAGCTCTAAGTGCTGACACTATAAATAGTAGATATCTGCACAACTTATGCTTTGCCTGAAGGAAATTTATTGTAATAATCCACTTCACTTACAGTATGACTTTACTGTGTGCCCCCATCCAAGATCAACAAAGACGAATGGAGTCCAGTTATGGATTTACTTAGGGTTTCTGAATCTCGTTATACGACAAAGGCTTATGATCCATCCAAGAAAATCCCGCAGGAACAGTTTGATCGTTTGACCGAGATTCTTCGCCTAGCTCCTTCTTCAATTAATATCCAGCCCTGGCATTTTTTTATCGCTGACCATGCGGATGCCAAAGCACGTATTGCCAAGGCTTTAGTGGGTACATATGCATATAATGCACCAAAAGTATTGGATTCTTCGCATACAATTCTTTTCTGCACCAAAGCTGACATTACTGAGCAGCATTTAAATAATCTTCTGGAACGTGATGATGTACTCGGCCGTTTTAAAGATGAAACCGCCAAAGAAGCACAGCGCAATACCCGTACAGGTTATGTTGAATATTACCGTAATGAAAAAGGAGATATTCAGCGTTGGGCGGAAAACCAGACCTTTATTGCACTGGGTCAAATGTTAATTGCTGCAGCAATCGAAGGTGTAGATGCAACACCCATTGGTGGCTTTGATGAAGGCATTCTTACTGAAGAATTGAAGCTCAATGAACAAGGCTTGATTCCATCTGTAATTATGACTTTGGGTTACCGCAGTGAAAATGATTTCAATGCCAAGCTGCCAAAATCCCGTCTGAAAGCTGAAGATGTTTTCACCAAACTGTAAGAATTTTATGCTATAAAAGGGGCGCAAAGCCCCTTTACTTGTCATTATGGGCCTAATTTTTGCTTAACTAAAGAACACTTATAATTCAGAATAACAATAGAGGTATCCATGTCAGTTCTTCCATCCAGACCAATGAAATTTGAATGCAAACACTGCGAAAAAATCTATCTACATCAATATAAGCATGAACAGCATCGTTATCCGCATTGCCCACACTGCCGACAGGCTGGCATGCTTCTGGGCCTGGCTGAAAAAGAAGACCTGATTCGTCTACCATTAGATTATGCCAGTGCCTATGTCAAGCAGACATGGCATAGGCTAAGCAGATAACGCTGGCAAGCCCCAGCACCAACCCGAGACTGCTTGCAGGCTTTAGGCGCTCTTTAAAGAAGACCAGGCCTGCAAGTACCCCAAATACCACTACCAGAATATTCATTCCCGCAAACACAATCGCTGGTGTATCTTTTAGCAGCATATGCGCTTTAACATAAAACCCTATATTGGCGAAGTTCAGTCCCCCTAGAACCAGCCCGGCACCAATATGCTTCAAATCACCAAAATGATGATATTTAATTACTAGATAAGCCATTGATAAAATAAAGGCACAAATGAACATCAGGTTCAGCGTCACAGCGAACTGTAATCCTAAACTGGTGGTGTATTTTAATAACACATCAATCAGTGCATATCCGACCCACACTAATCCCAGATACAGCATACCTCGAGTTCCTGTGCCAGTATCATTTCGATTGGACAGCAAGATACAAATCACCGCAGTGATTCCAAGACCTATTCCAATGATTTTCAGCTGGCTAAACTGTTCCTGAAAGATGAAATAAGCTGCTGCAAGAGAAAGTACGACTGATAGACGCTGGGCGATTTCTGTCTTTAGGATCCCCGCTGTTTGCAAAGCCCGAGCCAGTAGCAGAAATACACTTGGCAACAAGATACCTAGGGCAAAAATCAGTAACCACGGTGTATGAGTGACTGATACATGTGCCAGATCGGGTTTAAACCAGAAATAGCAAAGAACACTTGCTGTAGCATAGTTCCAGGCAATCAGATGAATGGGATTGAGTCCCCTGTTCCTTCCTGTCTTGAGTAAAATCGAGACCATGACGCTGCATAGTGCAGCTGCAAAGATCAGTTCCATTGCATGCTCATCATTATTTTTAAGTACGCTATTTTAATACAAAAAAAAGCCCACAAGTTTTTTGTGGGCTTTCAAACATGATTTCAGGCTAGCACTTAGTAACGAGAAACCATTTTTTCCAATGAAATTGGACGAATCTTGTCAGCATTACCTGCTGTACCAAATGCTTCGTAACGATCTACACAGATTTGCTTCATTGCTTCAACTGTTGCAGCAAAGAATTTACGTGGATCGAACTCACTTGGTTTTTCAGCCATCATACGACGCATTGCACCAGTAGAAGCTAAACGTAAGTCTGTGTCGATGTTGATTTTACGGACACCGTGTTTGATCGCTTCAACCAGTTGCTCAACAGGAACACCATATGTTTCTTTGATGTCGCCGCCATACTGGTTAATTACAGCTAACCATTCTTGTGGCACAGAGCTTGAACCGTGCATTACAAGGTGCGTATTTGGTAGTGCTTCGTGAATTTCTTTAATGCGGTCGATCGCAAGAATATCACCTGTAGGTGGACGCGTGAATTTATACGCACCGTGAGAAGTACCTACAGCAATTGCTAAAGCATCGACGTTAGTATCAGCTACGAATTGACGCGCTTCTTCAACTGAAGTTAAAAGCTGAGAATGATCGAGTACACCTTCAGCGCCCACACCATCTTCTTCACCCGCCATACCTGTTTCAAGGCTACCCAGACAACCAATTTCACCTTCAACAGAAACGCCACACGCATGCGCCATTTGTACCGTACGACGAGTGACATCGACGTTGTATTCATATGAAGTTGGAGTTTTACCGTCTTCACCCAAAGAACCATCCATCATCACTGATGAGAAGCCTAACTGGATAGAACGTTGACATACGTCAGGGCTGGTACCGTGGTCTTGATGCATTACCACTGGAATGTGTGGCCATTCTTCGATTGCTGCCAAAATCAGATGACGCAAGAACGGTGCACCTGCGTACTTACGTGCACCCGCAGATGCCTGTACGATTACAGGTGAATTTGTTTGGTCTGCTGCCAACATAATGGCACGCATTTGTTCTAAGTTGTTTACGTTAAATGCTGGTACGCCGTAAGCATGTTCGCCGGCGTGATCCAAGAGCTGGCGCAATGAAATAAGAGCCATAATATCCTCCCAGTGAATGCCACATATTCTACATGCACAAAGGTTTCAATTCAGCAACAAATAACACTATTTAAAAAAAATCCCTGCATTTGCAGGGATTTTGTCTCACATTGACCCAATTAAGGTGCCACAGCTTCCGAAGTTGCTGCAACTGACTCGTCTGCAGTCGCTGCATCTGCCGGAGCATTCGCAATTTCAGCAGGAATGTCGGTATTTTTTTCATCTAGAACCGGCTGATCAATTGCATCAATCGCTGCTTGCTGTTCTGGCGTTACAGTCTCATCTGTAACGGCTGCCGAAGCTTCAGCTTCAGCTGCTGGGGCATTTTCCTGTTTTGCACATGCAGTCAGTGCCAATGATGCTGCCAATAATGCCGCTAAAGTTAACTGTTTTTTCATCACGTAATCTCATCATTTGGTGATTTAATGTCTGCATCTTATGACAGATTTATTGCATTTTAATGACGAAGCCATGAATGATAAGTTTCCGCGGTCAAAAAATGACATAAAAAGCTGGCACTTGGCCAGCTTTTTTAGGCTAAAACATACAATTAAGCGCGTTCTAGGAGTACCACAACTGCAGGAAGGGTTTTACCTTCGACAAATTCAAGGAATGCACCGCCGCCAGTCGAGATATAACCAATTTTGTCAGCAACGTTGTATTTATCAATCGCAGCAAGCGTGTCACCACCACCTGCAATCGAGAAACCTTCCGATTCAGCAATCACTAATGATAAAGTTTTCGTGCCTTCACCGAATTGATCGACTTCAAATACGCCCACTGGACCGTTCCAAAGAATCGTTTTAGACGTTTTCAAAATTTCAGCAAATGCTTTTGCAGTTTCTGGACCTACATCAAGGATCATGTCGTTGTCAGCAACATCTTCAACTTTTTTCACAACCGCTTTAGCAGCAGCTAATGAGCCCAGGAAGTCATCAAAATTGATTTCAGATGCATCAGCAACCACAACGTCCGTTGGAAGTGGAACAGAAACTTTTGCTGCAATTGCTTTAGCTGTGTCGATCAAATCATTTTCACACAGTGATTTACCTACATTGTAACCAGCAGCTGCAAGGAAAGTATTTGCAAT
The DNA here is from genome assembly GCF_002918965.1 of Acinetobacter sp. ACNIH3. NCBI lineage: Bacteria > Pseudomonadati > Pseudomonadota > Gammaproteobacteria > Moraxellales > Moraxellaceae > Acinetobacter > Acinetobacter sp. ACNIH3. The sequence goes on from NZ_PQLP01000004.1 coordinate 61,731, forward strand.
ACCACCACCTACGATCAATTGATCACAGATATCAGAAAGTGAAGTCAATACGTCTAGTTTAGTTGAAACCTTGGAACCAGCAACGATTGCCACCATTGGTTTTTCAGGAGTTTTCAACGCACGACCCAAAGCATCCAATTCTGCTGCAAGTAAAGGACCCGCTGCCGCCACTTTCGCCAGACGAGCCACACCTTCAGTAGATGCTTCTGCACGGTGTGCTGTACCAAATGCATCCATTACAAATACGTCACAAAGTGCTGCATATTTCGCGGCAAGTTCAGGGTTATTTTTCTTTTCACCGACGTTAAAACGACAGTTCTCAAGTAAAACCACTTGACCAGGTTGAACTTCAACGCCATTCAAGTAGTCAGTGAATAACTTTACTTCCTGACCTAATGCTTCAGTCAAATATGCTGCTACAGGTGCAAGTGACTGTTCAGCTTTAGGCTCACCTTCAACTGGACGACCAAGGTGTGAATACACCATAACCGCTGCACCTTTTTCTACGGCAGCTTTAATAGTTGGCAATGCTGCACGTAAACGCGCATCGCTAGTAATTACGCCATTTTTAACAGGGACGTTTAAATCTTCACGAATAAGAACACGCTTACCCGCAAGGTCAAGGTCAGTCATACGTTGAAAGTTCATCTAGAGCTCTCTTTATAGATATTAAAAACGAGGCGATTTTAAATGATTATGCAGAAAAAGGTTAGCATCTTTTGCAGAAAAGCTAACGATTGCCAAAGTTTTGTTATGATAGGAAAAAGCATCCATCAGATTCAGTACCCATGTCGATACATCCAGATCCAGATTTGAACCGTTTAAATGTTTTGGGCGAGCCATTGGCGAGCTGCTGCTTTGACCCGATTACCGGCTACTTCCGTAATGGTTTCTGCCACACTTCCCCTAGTGACCTGGGCCAGCATACAGTTTGTGCACAGATGACTTCGGAGTTTTTAAATTTCTCCCAAAAAGTAGGTAATGATCTGATTACACCGTTACCAGAAGTCGGTTTTCCGGGGCTTCAGCCAGGTGATTTCTGGTGTATTTGCGTGACCCGCTGGGTAGAAGCTTATGAAGCAGGCCAGGCGCCACCAATCAAGCTGCAAGCCTGCCATAAAGCAGTTCTAGCCTATGTCCCTCTGCATGTTTTAGAAGAATACGCTGTCTAATGGATACCGCAAAGATTATTCTGGCCTCTTCCAGCCAGACCCGTAAAGAATTAATGAATCGCTTACGTCTTGACTACGTATCGATCGTCCCGGATATCGATGAATCACCGCAAGGTGAAAATCATGCGGATGACTTAGCCAAGCGACTGGCTTTTGAAAAAGCCCGACATGTGGCTGAGCAACACCCAGATGCAATCGTCATTGGCTCTGACCAGGTGGCTTGGCGTGAAGGCGCACCAGATATTTTTATCGGCAAGCCCTTAACTGCTGAAAAGGCAGTTCGCCAGTTACAGGCCAATTCAGACAAGATTGTATATTTTAGTACAGCACTGAGCGTACAACAGAAATCTAGCGGTTTTGAGCAAACTCTGGTTGAGCATTATAAGGTAAAATTCCGCAAGCTATCTCAAGCTGAAATCGAACGTTATATTGACATTGAACAGCCTCTGCACTGCGCTGGTAGCTTTAAATGTGAAAGCTTAGGCATTAGTCTGTTTGAAGAAATGATTGGTCAGGACCAGACGACGTTAATGGGCATGCCGATGATCAAGCTATGTAATATCTTGCGTGAGCTGGATATTCTGGTGCCTTAAAAATTAGTAAGGAAGCAGTTTTAGGACTGCTTTTTAGCAACTATCGATCAGGTAAATATTTAACCAATAATCTGTTGCTGCTCAGATAAAAGCTGTTGCAACATGAGATCTGATTGATTTTCCAATATCAACGGATCGCTGGCTTGCGCAACCTCTTCAGCATCAGTTTGAATCATAATTTGATCCCCTTCATTCCCTACTACAATAATATTGTCTACATGACTAGAATCAGAAAGCAGTTCAGCTAATGAAACAGTATCTGTTCGCATAAAGTCGATATCCATCAAACTACTTTCTTTTTCTGTACCCTCTAACAACAGATTCATCTGATTATTTAAATTTGAAATTGCATCCGCTGTATTTAGTATTTTATAAACTTGCGTATTGCTATCTAAGCCCGAAGAAATAAAATCTATGAGCTGTTTAGCATCAATAATGTCCTCGTTCCCATCTGATGGAATAACATCATGATTAGTATCAACTGCCCCTTGTTGCTCTTCAAAGCTATTCCTCATAAATTCTTGTGATGTTTTAAACCTGCTCACAGTTTCTTGATTAGGAACGGTATATTCATTTTGTTCAACTAGGTTAAGTCGAGCTAGTCGAAGTGTTGGATTTGTTGGTTCTGGTTGCCCCGGCTCTGGTTCTGGATCTACCGGCACTTCTGGTTCTGGTTCAGGTTCTACCGGTACTTCTGGTTCAGGTTCCGGTTCAGGTGCTACTAGGTCCAACTGTTCATCATCTTCAACCTCACCACTGTCTGTCGCTGCAACTCCACCAATGAGCAATGTACCAATCGCTATCCACTCCCAATTTTCTGCAAGAAACGAGGAAGATGGTAATAAGGTATCTGTCCTTGAAATTTGCTTATATTGCTTGGTCACCTCATCAAACCAATATAAAGTACCGCTTTGCTCTTCAATCACAAGACTAGACGTTAAATCTTCATGATTGTTTGCATAAAAATTTTCAACCACCAATCTTTCGCCACTTCTCAATACTAAAATCAGATTTGTACCGTCTTGAGACATCTGGACAATATCTGATTTAGAAATTTTGATTTTTACAATGGAGCTTTGATCAATTCGAACCGTATCAGCATTCAGCTGTATTTTTTCTTTTGTTTTTTATTAATTAATTGAATTTATTTCATTTTATTTTCCAAATTATTTTTATTATCCTGACAAAAAATTGTGTCATTTCATCACTTATGTCAATCAAAGTATGTTTTTCACTATTTTATTTACGTAATTATCACTTTTAATTGAGCTACTCTAATTTGGTTCATATCTTTGTAATTCTTATCCTTCATTCAAGATGCTATTCTTCTTATTCAATTTTTAAGAGCGCTAAAATTTTTTAATAGATTAATTTTTAAATAAAATTCTCATCATTTATTTTATGAAAATAGGTATTAACTAACTTGCTCTCTTGGTATTTATCAAACCTATTTCTCACCATCTCGCTTGCACCATTCAATAACTCAAGGGACAATAAGCAAAATTTATCTTGTAGTTAATCCCATGTCCCAACCTTTAGATGTATTAGGCGGAATTACCGCTGAACAATTCCTTGCTGAATACTGGCAGAAAAAACCTCTCCTTGTACGTAATGCCATGCCTGAAATTGCTGGCCTGCTTGAACCTGATGATGTCATGGAGCTGGCTCTGGATGAAAACGTCACTGCACGCCTGATCAAGCAAAAAGACCGCGACCCGAACCAATGGTCAGTGAAATCTTCACCTTTACTAAAAGCTGATTTCCAGAAGATGCCTAAATTATGGACACTCCTTGTTCAGGCAGTAGATCACTATTCCTTTGATCTATCAGAACTCTGGAAAAAATTTCCATTCATTCCACAATGGCGCCGTGATGACATCATGGTGTCGTATGCGCCTCAGGGTGGTTCTGTAGGCAAGCATTTCGACTTCTATGATGTTTTCCTTGTACAAGGTTATGGTCAGCGTCGCTGGCAATTAGGTCAGATGTGTAATGCAGAAACTGAGTTTGTTCCGGGTCAGCCATTAAAATTACTTCCAGAAATGGATGTAAACTTTGATGAAGTTCTTGCTCCAGGTGACTTACTATATGTGCCACCTGGGCTTTCACACTACGGCGTAGCTGAAGATGACTGTTTAACTTTCTCTTTTGGTTTCCGTATGCCAAATGTCAGTGACATGATGGACCGTGTTGGAGACAAGTTTGCTGAAAATGAAGTTTTACGTAATTCCCTGACTGATATCATTCGTGATCAAATCAGTGCTGCCGGTGAAGTCACAGCTAATGAGCTTGAATATCTGAAAAGTAAAATCATGGAGCAGTTACATAACTCCAATGTACTTGAAGATGCCATCATGAGCCTGATGTCTGAACCTAAATACCCAGAAAATATTCCAGAAGCAGAAGAAATTGGTACTGGCGACCTGGAAGAAGCATTGGACCAAGGCTATAGCATTATGCTCGAGCCAGCATCACGCCTGCTTTATACTGAAGAAGATGGTGAAATACTATTCTGGGGCAATGGTGAAGGTTTATGTATCTCGGAGGCTTTTGCAGAAAAACTCAAGCTGATCGCCAATGGTGAGTCTGTGATGCTCAATCTGGACTTTGCTGATGAAGATATGCTGGAAGACCTGGCAGATCTACTCAATGAATCCATCCTGATGCTGGTTCCGCCTGCTGAAGAAGAATAAGAAACAAAAAAAGAGGGTCATTTGATCCTCTTTTTTTGTTAGTGACCCAGGAAATTCTTTAATTAAAAAATTTACGAAAATTAAGCGCCATACTGACCTTTTAGATATTTCACAATATCTTTAGATTCGAACATTTTTACATTGGTATTCGGATCGACCAGATAAGGCACCTGGATATTGTTCCCCATCATGGTGAACAGATGTTCGCGTTTACCGCCTGGCAAGGGCTCATATTTTCCTGGCTTTAGGCGTAGCTTGGCTGGGCCATAATCTTGCCAGCGTTCTTTCGCCACATTGTGGTAGATATAAGGAATTTCCAGCTCAGACAATACACCACGGACTATACGGGTATACGGGCTGGCTTCAAACCCCCACAGCTCCAGAAGCTGTTCAGGTGCAGGTTTATTTTTCTTTAATGGTTTTGCCATACCACCGCGTAAACCGTTGAGCATCGTACCGGCAATTGCAGCCACCGGCACCTTTGGATAATTTGAATATTTCGCCGGAGTCTTACCAGTTTTGCCATAATGCTTAAACAGGTGGTGAATAATATCCTGAGATTCGTAAAGCTTATCTCCCGTATTTTCATCTACTAAAAATGGGAACTGGAGTTTGCCTCCCTGCTGTTTTACTTCAGGACGGAAGCGTTTACCGCCTCGTGGGCATGGATACACTTCATAATCAAGGTTGAGTAAAGTCATCACTTCACGGACACGGCGACAGAATGGCGAGCCTTCGTACTCATAAAGCTTTAAGGGTTTTTCAGGCTGGTTTGGAAATGGCGTTCCGGAAACTCCTCGTCCACCTTCCAGAAATGCGGATGCCAATGCCTGTGCTACTTTAATCTGATGGCCTAACATATCGTCTGTCCTCTTTATTGTTTTAAAGCCGTGAAAGCAGCAATCTAAACTGCCTGACTTTCACGGTATAGCTGATTTTTGTATGTTTTCAATAAACAGGATTAGTCCACCAGTTTTTCTTTAGACAGCACGATCCCGTTATTGTCCGCATAAACGTATTCACCTGATTGAAAAGTCACGCCGCCAAAGTACAGTGGAACATCGACTTCCCCAATACCTTTGCGGTTGCTCTTTTGAGGAATCGAAGCTAAGGCATGCACACCAAGATCCAGTTCGGCAATCGCATCCACATCACGTACACAACCGTAAATAATTACACCATTCCAGTGATTCTTTACTGCTGATTCAGCAATCAGGTCACCCATCAGTGCACAGCGCATCGAAGCACCACCATCCACCACCAGGACTTTGCCTGCACCATCAGTTGCCAGTAATTCTTTGACACGAGAATTATCTTCAAAGCACTTTACTGTGACAATCTGGCCACCAAAGCTTTTACGTGCACCATAGCTTTTAAAAAACTTGCCATCCAGGCATGGTGTTACAACCTGCAGGTCTTTATCTGGATTATCATCAAGCAGGTCACAAGTTACAAATGGTACGCTGGACACGATTTTTACCCTCATTTCATTTTTTGTATGGCTAAATTATCATAAATTTCAAATTTCACAGTCTGATTCAGGGCTGCATATACCATAGTATGAGCCACCTGCTCGGCTGTCACTGGCTTGTATTTAAAAGAATCCGGTACCAAATGCGAAAACTTGCCATAGAGTTTCTGTGCAGCATCTTCCAGTAAACGTTGATGACCACGTTCACCCATTAATAAAGATGGCCGGATCAGACTGATTCGTTCCAGCGTTAAGGTCTGGATATAATCTTCCAGCTCGCCTTTGACCCGATTATAGAAAAACCAGGATTCAGCATTCGCCCCCATGGCACTAATCAGCAGATAATGCGCATCCGTCTGTTGAACCAGCTCAGCAAAATGGGCATTGATGGTATAGTCCACATTATAAAAAGCATCTTTGGAACCCGCCTGCTTTAAAGTTGTACCTAGACAGCTGAAAGCATGGGTATGTCCGCTGACATCCTGATCATTCAACATCAGAAAATCCTCAAAGACCAGTTGTTTGACTTTGGGCCATTGCTCAAACTCTGGCTGGTGCTTGCGTACCACGACACTGATACGCTTGCAGCTTGGCTCATTAACCAGCTGTTGTACCAAGCTCTTACCCACAAGACCTGTGGCACCAATGATGATTGGATATGTTATGGTTTTAGTCATTTTTTGTACGATCTCCCTGCCTGAATACTAATCTAACGTTTTCTTTAGAATTTTTCTGCAACTAAAATGTTGTCAAAGCATGTCAAGACTTGACTTAAGCCCTCAGTTTCCTCAAAATATGGCACTTGTTTACGGGCTGGTGATAGTTCTTCTGATGTTGGTTTTCAGTTGAGTTTCAGCCCGCCCAGACCAATCTATTTCAAGGAGTGCACGAGTGGCAAACTCTGCTCAAGCTAAAAAACGTGCTCGTCAAAACGTTAAAGCACGCAAACACAACGCAAGCTTGCGTTCTATGGTTCGTACCTATCTTAAACGTACAGTAGCTGCTATTGCTGCTGGCGACTATGCTGTTGCTACTGAAGCTTACAAAAAAGCTGTTCCAGTAATCGACCGTATGGCTGACAAAGGTATCATCCATAAAAACAAAGCAGCTCGTCATAAGAGCCGTTTGAACGCGCAAGTTAAAGCATTAGCTTCTAACTAATCGCAAATGAAAAAAGCCCTTTTAGGGCTTTTTTTGTGCCCAAAATTTAGTAAATCAACAAAATGATCTATTCAATAAAAAGACATTTTTTGAATAAATAAACTTTACAAGATTATTTCCACTCAATTCTTCTTCCTTATTTCCCAATATTTTTAAAATATTCTTTAAAACTTATGGAATCCTATTTCCTGCCCAAAATAGGATTGATAAAAATAAGAACGGAAATATCAGCCAGTTTAATATTTGAATTATTGATCCTTATCCATAGAATGTGGCGTTGTGGTCTTGTCCTGCTCTGGCGAATCCGTATCACGTTTCTGACAGGCGGTTAGACCCACTATAATAACCAAACTTAAAATTGTGATGGTTTTCATTGTTTTTCCCATACTTGAATATCTGCTTAGATATCAGCATAGTGATTTTTGATGATTATTCTATTTCACTTTCATAAGACAAATGTAAAAAGTTCAACCATCATGATTGAGCTTTTAACTTATTTCCTAGTGTGTAATTCCGCATTCTGAAACTGGGAAATATCCAGTTCATGTACCTTACCGCGCCAGATCCATTTCAGTTTAGACTCCTCAAACACATCGCCTTCAAACCAGACAAACAAACCTTCCATCATTTTCGGCCAGTCTTCCCGGCTAACTTCCTGATGACCTGACATGACTGCAATCATGGCTGCCAAAATCGTGTCATGACTTACTGCCAGACTGAGTCCATACGGCGTTTTTGGATGCGTGTTATAGATTAACTCCAGGACATCGACCACACCATGAATCGGATGCTTCATGCCCGGCAAGGCGTTATTCACAAAACTATTAATAAAACCTAATGCACCCTGTTTCTTGAAATATGGCCCAGCCTTCTGAATATCCAGTACAAAACTGCCAGGCTCAACCAGTAAACCTTGTTCGATAATTTCAATGTTATGGGTATGCGATGCCTTATTGGTTGCATCTGCACCTTCAATCATAAGAGCTGCAGTATCGACACAACGCTGAATAGGACTAGAAATACAATGCTGAATATGACGATCAGTTTGATTGACCAGATAAGCCCCCCACTCCTGCGCCAGATCACGCCCCTGTGATGTTAATTGCAAGTCATAGCCTGCCAGGCCCTGACCGGCCACCTCTTCACGCAAGGAATGACGCGTAAACAGAGTCACAGGTGTCTTCGTATCAGGCAATAAATCTATTGCACTGAGCATGCTCGGTGGAAGCAGTTTTAATGCCACAATCTTGCCAACTGGTCTATCAACGGAATCAGCTTCACTATAACATGAACGTTACACAGCTCAATCACTACCTTGCATATCAGCCAGCGCTTTAAAGGCCAATATCTTCATCTCTTTGGTCTTATAAGCAATAAAACCACTATTTAATAAGGTCTCGCGCTGGTTATAGCTAAATGGCCGCCCCTTAAAATCTACCAAACCGCCGCCAATACGTTCCAGCAGACATTGACCGGCACTGGTATCCCATTCACAGGTCGGATGGAAGCGCGGATAAATATCCACCTGATCTTCCAGAATCATACAAAATTTATAAGCACTGCCAGCTTTAAACTCCTCAAACTCAGTAAATTTAGCCAGACTTTCCAGATAAGCCGCATATTTAGGCTTTTTTTGGCTACTCTGACTTAGACCAATATGCACCGTGTCTTGTTGAGATGCTGGAAAATATTCATGCCAGCAATCTTGCTGAATGTCATATTTTAGCGGCATACCTTGTTCTGGACAGAAATAGATAAGCTGTTGTGCCGGAATTGCAAGAATGGCAAAAGTCGTCAGATTGTCTTTGACCAGGCTCAGATTAATAGTGAATTCGGGTCGTTGATGCAGAAATTCCTTGGTGCCATCCAGAGGATCGAGCAGCCAGAATGCAGACCATGCCTGACGGTCCTCCTGTTTACCTTCTTCAGAAAGTAACGGTAAATCAGAAATTTCAGCGAGGACCTGAGTCAGAAAAGTATTGACGCGGTAATCGGCTTGCGTCACAGGCGAATCATCCTTTTTCCTTTCAATGTCAAAAGCAGCACCGGAACAATATTGCTGATATTCTTCTCGCAAAATTTCACAAGCCTGTGTCAAAATGGGCACAAACTGCAAAATCATCGGATCTTGTGGTGCTGTTGTTGCTTTAAACATAGAAAACCTTATATGCCGAATTGCTCAGAAAAACCGCCCATTATTTTTGATATGGACGGAACCCTACTTGATCTTGCCTATGACGATTTCATCTGGAATGACCTGCTTCCTGTCCGCTATGCTGAAACGCACCATTGCAGCCTGGAGCAAAGTCGAACAACGCTTTATGCATTCTATCAAGAACATAATCATACCCTAAACTGGTACTCATCGCGCTTCTGGACAGCTAAAGTCGAAGTGGATGTTCTGGCGATGCAAATCGAGCATAAATCCAAAGTCGCATTAAGACCACAGGCACTGGAGTTACTGGATTATCTAAAGGCAAACGGCTACCCGATCTGGCTGGCCACCAATGCCGACTGTGCCGGACTCAGCTTCAAATTGGAACATCTGCAACTCAAAGATTATTTTGACGTGATTGTCAGCTCTGAAACCATCGGGCATGCCAAGGAGTTTGTTGAATTCTGGCAAGGTCTAAACGCCCTGCATCCTTTTGATCCTGAGCAGGTCTATTTTATTGATGACACAGAAAAAGTATTGAATGGTGCCAAAGCCTATGGCATTCAGAATCTGTTCAGTATTAAACAGCCCTCCTCCAGCAAAGTTTCTCGCGAGACTTGCAATTACCCGATGCTGCACCAATTAACAGATTTAATCACATATTTAAATCAGGCTGAGGTTAACAAGCAATATGCGTAAATCGTCTTTACCCGAAGATGCGGTAGGCATGCGTATAGATAAATGGCTGTGGGCGGCACGTTTTTTCAAAACGCGCTCCATTGCCAAGAATGCCATTGAAGGCGGCAAGGTGCATATTGGCGGCGAACGTGTCAAAGTCTCCCGTGAAGTCCGGATCGGCATGGAAATCACGGTCCAACAAGGGATTGACAAGAAAACTGTTGTTGTCAAAGAACTATCTGATGTCCGTGGCCCTGCTCCAGTTGCGCAAACACTTTATGAAGAAACTGAAGTCAGTATTGCCCGACGGGAATTGATTGCATCACAAAGAAAGTTGCATAATCTTGCTCGTCCGGATCACCGACCAAGTAAAAAAGATCGCCGTGACATCAGTAAATTTAGAGACGAAAATAGTCAGCTATTTGACCAGCATTGGTCATATAATGATGAGTAAATTCGAGCGTCAGCGTATGTCGTACATACGCTGAATTTTATAGAATATCAGGGAACTTTCTGTCACTATTATACCTGTGGAACAAAGCTCTAATTTAAGACATCCACTTGAGTACTAATTTAGTGACATCGTATTGAGGTTGTAAGATGGATGAGAATAAAAACAAGGCGCTGAATGCTGCCTTAAGCCAGATTGAAAAACAGTTTGGCAAAAACACAGTAATGCGTCTTGGTGACAATACCGTTCAAGCAGTTGAAGCTGTATCTACAGGTTCTTTAACGCTTGATATCGCACTCGGTATTGGTGGTTTACCGAAAGGCCGTATTATCGAGATTTATGGTCCTGAATCTTCAGGTAAAACCACAATGACATTACAAGCAATTGCTGAATGTCAAAAAGCTGGTGGTACTTGTGCATTCATCGATGCTGAACATGCGCTTGATCCTCAATATGCACGTAAATTGGGTGTAGATATCGACAACCTGCTGGTATCTCAACCCGACCACGGTGAACAGGCACTTGAAATTGCCGACATGCTTGTACGTTCAGGCGCGATTGACCTGATCGTTGTCGACTCCGTAGCTGCCTTAACCCCTCGTGCTGAAATTGAAGGCGAAATGGGTGACTCACACATGGGTCTGCAAGCACGTTTGATGAGCCAGGCACTGCGTAAAATCACTGGTAATGCCAAGCGTTCAAACTGTATGGTGATCTTCATTAACCAGATCCGTATGAAAATTGGTGTGATGTTTGGTAGTCCGGAAACTACTACTGGTGGTAATGCACTGAAATTCTATGCTTCTGTACGTCTGGATATCCGACGTATTGGTCAGGTAAAAGAAGGCGACGAAATCGTTGGTTCTGAAACTAAAGTTAAAGTTGTGAAGAACAAAATGGCGCCTCCATTTAAGGAAGCTCTATTCCAAATTCTGTATGGTAAAGGTGTAAACCATCTCGGTGAATTGATTGACCTTGCAGTACAGCAGGAAATCGTACAGAAAGCCGGTGCCTGGTACTCTTATCAAGGTGACAAGATTGGCCAAGGCAAGAACAACACTATTCGTTATCTGGAAGAGAACAAAGCACTTGCAGATACCATTGAAAAACTGATTCGTGAGCAGCTTTTGACGACAGGCAATGTGGTTGAAGATAAAGACGAAGAAGAACCAGCAGACTTTCTGGATGCATAATCCTTAAACGTCTTACAAAGCGCCCTACGGGGCGTTTTTGTTATTATGGAAAGGTAATAAAATGAATGGGATTCACTATGTCTGATGCAAAGTTCACTAAGCTCCTGGATTATGAAACCATCAAGCAACAGTTTGGCGATGCTCATGATTCGTCCAAGCCAGCAACTCTATCCCAAGCTGATACCCTGCCCGAGTTTGATCCTGAAGAAAGCTTATTTGATAACAAGCAGGAAGATAAAAAGAAACCGGGCTTAACCGGCTCCCGTTTGCGCTCCTATGCCTTTGCAGTACTGACTCGTAAGGAATACGCCAAAGCGGAACTGATCGAAAAACTGTGCTTATATGCAGAAAATCGTGATGAAGTACTAGAGCTTGTTGATGAGCTTTCCCGTGAGAATTACCAAAGTGATCAGCGTGTTGCAGAAACTTTACTTTCCAGCCAAAAGCGCAAAGGTAAAGGCCCGAATCAGATTAAAATGAAGCTGAAAAGCAAAAAGATTGATACAGCTTTAATTATAGATGAACTTAAAGAAACCGACTGGGTTCAGCAAGCTTATGAACTGAAGCTCAAGAAATACGGCCCTGAAGTTACAAAAGATCCCAAAGTCAAAGCCAAGCAGATTCGTTTTCTCATGTACCGGGGTTTTGAAATGGATGCCATTATGAAAGCGATTAACCGTAAAGCAGAAGATTGATTACTTATTCTCAAGGCCTGAATAACTAAAAGTCTTGAATATTGAATTTCATATAGTTTAGGAAACAAGCTTAAATCGAAAATAAAACAACCATGAACTGAGTATTCAAATAATAAGATATACAGCTTTAGCTTATGAATAAAAGATTAGCTTTGAGAATAGAAAATTCAAATTGGTATTGTTTTGATTATATAAAAATATGGTGGCAACCCTACCAGCAAAGCTTCGGCACATCGCATTTCTACTACCGTTGCTACCTTCCGGTCCTGGCGGGGTTCGCAGAGTGCAATTGCGAAGTAACCGGCAGGGCTACCATTGCAAGAACAGAGTATAGAGATTTTTAATGAACTTGCAAGTGAGAATACTAAAAAATCTAGCACAAGCTATCCGTTTGATTATTTTAAAAACAATGTAGGATTAATTCAGAATTTTCTGTAAATCCGAGATACAAATTCCTGCCCGAAAAACCCCTTCAACTTTGTAAAAGCATGTTGCAATTCCCGGCAATGCCGTTTTAAATGTGTGCCTATATATTGAATAATTTATTTGATTGACCGCCTTGAATTCTGGTTCATTCAAAACAACATGGATAAAATAGATGATGTTTAAAAAACATGTCTTATGCGCGTTCAGCATGCTCTGTACCACTTCACTTTTTGCTGCAGTTCCAATTGAATCTCGAGGCTTAAGCCAGGGTGGTAACAGTACAGCACCTACCAGCACCCTGCCTGCGATTTCCTCAGGAGTAGATACCCCGGTACAGACCAATATGAGCTGGCAATTGCTGCAAAAAAATCAGCAACTGGAAAGTGATATTCGTGGCTTGCGCGGCAAGATTGAAGAACAGGACAATGAGATTCAGTCGCTAAAAAGTGAACTGGCTAACCGCTATGCCGATCTCGATCAACGTCTTGAGTTATTACAGCAAAAGATTGATCCTGAACAAGGCACTGAGGAGGATAATCAACAGGATACTGCACCCAGTTCAGGAGCAGGCAACAACAAGTTAAGCCAAGCTCAAACATCAACAGCTTCGAGCTCTTCTGCCCAACCCTCCGAGTTAGAAAAAGCTGCATATACAGTAGCCTTGGATGCCTACAAGAATGGCGGTGCCGCAAAAGCGATTGCACCGATGCAGAATTTCATTAAGAATAATCCAAACAGCGTGTATATCAGCAATGCCTACTTCTGGTTAGCAGAGTTTAATCTGTCGATTGATCCGCCGAATTTTACTGAAGCGAAGCGAAATTATGCCATTGTGGCAGACCGCTATCCAAATTCGGCAAAAGCTGCCCGTGCTTTGTATCAATTATATAATGTCAGCAGTGAAGTAGAGAAAAACAAGACCTTGGCTACACAATATAAATCTCGCTTGTTGAAAAATTATCCGCAGTCTGAAGAAGCTAAATTCTTTAAATAAAAAGATTCAGGAATAAAAAAGACACCTGAAAAGGTGTCTTTTTTATGAATAGCCTATTAACGCACAATACCACGTTTAGACTGCTCCAAAGAATCAAGCAAGCGCTGTGCTTCAGCCACTTCTGGCAGAATCTCTGCACGAATTTTTTCAATTGCTTCTTGTGTGGTTAAACCTGATTTATAGATCAGTTTAAATGCCTCACGTAGGCCATTGATTACATTTTTCGACCAACCCTTACGACGCATCCCTTCCACATTCATTGCAAATGCATGCGCAGGATTGCCGGAAACCATTACATAAGCAGGCACATCTTTAAGAATCAGTGATGCACCACCGATCATGCTATAAGAATCAATCTTACAGAACTGATGGATACCTGAGTTCCCCCCAATCACCACATAATCACCCACATGGACGTGACCAGCTACACCCACATTATTTGCAAAGATATTGTGATCGCCCACCATACAGTCATGTGCAATATGCGTATTTACCATCAGCAGGTTATGACTGCCGATTTTGGTAATGCTATTGTCCTGAACAGTACCACGGTGCAGACTGCAATGTTCGCGAATCTTGTTATGATCACCAATCTCAAGCCAGGTTTCTTCACCTGCATATTTCAGGTCCTGACAAACTTCTCCCACACTCGCAAACTGGAAAATCTCATTGTGTTCGCCAATGCGTGTGTATCCACCCACAACGACGTGTGAATGAAGTTTGGTACCTGCACCAATAGTGACATTTGGCCCAATAATACAGTAAGGACCAATTTGAACATCTGAAGCAATTACTGCAGATGAGTCAATAATGGCAGTTGGATGAATAAGGGAGTTATTGCTCATGCCTGCTCGACTTTCTGATGCGAAACCATAATTTCCGCGGTTGTTGCGACTACGCCATCTACTGTGGCTATACAATTATATTTGTAAATGCCACGTTTTTGCATCACTAATTCAGCTTTTAATACCAATTGGTCGCCTGCAACCACTTGTTTTTTAAATCTAACCTTCTCAGCACCAGCAAAAAGGAACAAAGAGCCCTCTGTTGGAGTCTCATTGTTCATGACGAAACCAAGAATACCTGCTACCTGTGCCAATGCTTCTACAATTAGCACACCTGGCATGATTGGGTAATTAGGAAAATGGCCCTGTAAAAACTCTTCATTAATTGAAACGTTTTTATAACCCACGATGCCATTATCAGTAATATCTACCACGCGATCCACAAGCAGGAATGGATAGCGATGAGGCAAATACTCACGAATCTTTTGAATGGTCATTGGCAATTCAGGCTTCGTGAATGTAGGCAAATTCGATTCTGTCATCATAATTATTTACGCAACTTAAATGTTGATTCAATGGACTCAATTTGAGACTGCATATGATCAATGCGTTTCATTACCTGGGTCAATGGCACATCTGCTAATTGTCTAATGCGAACCACTGTGCGCTTCCACTTCTGATTTTCAAACAATCCGATACCTGAAGAATATTTTCCAGCTTCAGAAATATTATTTGTCACCATTGACATTCCGGTCAAAGTCACATTATCCGCAATATTCAGGTGTCCTGAAATCGCTGTAGCCCCACCAATGATACAGTTTTTGCCAATACTGGTACTGCCTGCAATCGCTGTTTTTGCTGCAATGGCAGTGTTGGCACCAATTTTAACGTTATGAGCGACTTGCACAAGGTTATCAATAATGACGCCATTTTCCAGAATTGTGTGATCCAGAGCACCACGATCAATACTGCAATTAGAACCAATACGGACATCATGACCAATACGTACCGACCCTAATTGTGCAATGCGGTGCCATTTACCTTGATAAGGCGCAAAGCCAAAACCTTCACTGCCAATGACGCTATTGGCATGGATACGTACCCGGTCACCAATTTTTGTCGTACCGGTCAAGGTGACGTGAGCATCAATAAAACAATCTTTACCAATTTCCACCTGGTTATCAATCTGCACATGGGACTGAATGACCGTATTTGATCCAACTACACAATTTTCACCGATCACCACATAGTGACCAATATAGGCGTCATCTGCAATTACAGCCGAAGGATGAACCTGTGCCGTACTTTCTATACCACGTTGAGTCTGCTTTTGCTCAAATACATGAGTCAGCATTGCAAAAGCAAGATAAGGATTTGCCACGACAATAAAGTTCTGATGTGAACTTAGCTGTGTTTTAAGCTCAGCTGTCACAATCAGAGCACCTGCCTGGCTTTGAGCTGCCTGTTCCAGATATTTATCAGCAGTAACAAACGCCAGATCCTGTACTGTTGCATGCTCAAGACTTGCCAAGCCTCTTAACTGCAAATTGGACTGACCTATACACTCACCTTGCACCAGACGAGCGAGGTCAGCTAATTGAAGCTGTTGATGATTCATTGATTATTTAATTGCATTAACCTTTTGAATCATTTTATCAGTTAAATCATACTTAGGGTCATAGGCAAGCGCGCTATTTTTATTCAAAACCACATCCAGCTTGTTTTCTTGGCGTAATTGTTCAGCGACTTGCTTCACACGTGCATCAAATACAGTACGAACCTGCTGAATAGAGCTTTGCGCGCTAGTCTGTATAGCTTGCTGTAACTGACCTAACTCTTTAAATTTTGCCTGATATTGTTCTTCGAGCTTTTTCTTATCTGCCGCACTGATTTTAGGGTTTGCCTGGGCACGTTGCTGAATGGCTTCCAATTCCTTATTTAGCTGCTCAATTTTGGCGGTTTGTGGTTTGATAGTCTGCTGGAATGACGTATTTTGCTGTTTTAGATATGTGCTATTTTCCACCAAACGTTCCAGATCAATTACTCCAACACCAGCTGCCTGTACCGTTGAAGTTGCCGTAGCGATACCTATCGCCATCATCATTTTTTTCATCTGTATTTCTCTATCTATAAAAATGGCCTTACAAATAGTAATTTCTTACTATTCACAAGGCCAAATAATATTAACTTTGGTTAATTAAATTAGAAGGTACGACCAATTTCGAATTGAATACTCTTTGTATCATCACCTTTTTTATCATTCAACGGATATGCATAACTTAATGATAATGGTCCGATCATAGTAATCCAGGTAAAGCCGGCACCTACGCTATAACGCATGTTATCTAGTTCAAAACCGAAGTTGTCTTTACAGTACTGTTTAGCATCTACACCTGGATCACTTGAACCACCAGTTAAGTACAAATTACCTCTTGGCACATCACATTGAGTATCAAAGACCTGTGCACCTTCAGCAAATAGCACTGGACGCACCTGACGTGCCCAATCTCCTTTAAATGGAACTGGAAGCACCAATTCTGTACCAAACTGAACTAAAGCATTACCGCCTACTTCTTCAGGATCATAATCGCGAGTACGTGATTCGTTATATGTAACACCTGGGTATTTAGGACCCAAAGTACTGTTTTCATAACCACGGACTGAACCAAAACCACCCGCATAGAAGTTTTTATAGAATGGAAGATCATTACCATAACCGAGCTTACCATAGCCACGAACTACAAAATTCTTGCCTAACGGGAAGTAAGCTTGCGCATCATAGGTCAGCTTTTGATATTCCACATCACTACCTGGCAAGGCAATTTCACCATTAACACGATGTGAGAAACCAGTTGTAGGGAAGATTGGGCGGTTTAAGGTATTATATGACCAGCCTAAATTAAGATTATAGGTCAGGAAATCCCCTTTAAACTCATCAGGGAAAGACTCCCAACCTTGATCATTCGTACCACAAGTTCTATCAGTTGCATTCCATAGTCCCTCTGGACAATATCTTCCTGGGTTACCGGTTTCCTTACCATCATTTGCTAGCAAATAGTCACGAACATAGGTAGAAACGTATGGACCAGTCGTAACATCGGTCTGATCAATATTCAGACCAAAACTAATACTCTGGTTCTCATCGATTGGATAACCAAAGTTAATCCCACCACCAAAACTATCCGTTACATAGTTGTTGACGTTATAGTCATCATCCAGCTTGGTTTTACGGTAGTACAGATTATAACCACGACGTACACCATCAATAGTAAAGTATGGATCGGTTACACTCAGGTTATAGTAATCTTGAGTTTCAGAGCGTGATAGATCTACCGATACACTATTCCCTGTACCCAGGAAGTTGGTTTGACTTAAACCAGCCTGGAAGGTCACACCACCACTTTGCGAGAAACCAACTGCCAGGGTACTTGTCCCGGAATGCTGCTCTTCAACTGCAACATTTAAATCGATCTGATCCGGCGAACCAGGAATACGCGCCGGTTTAATATCAACCGATTTAAAGAAACCAGTACGTTCCAGACGGACCTTAGACAGATCAATTTTTTCGTTACTAGCCAGTGCGCTTTCCATCTGACGCATTTCACGACGTAATACTTCATCCGCAGTTTTGTTATTACCAGTAAAATTAATGCGACGTACAGTCACCTGCTGACCTGGGTTGATGTAATAATTTAAGTCAACCAGTTTAGTATCTTTATTAATTTCTGGAACAACATTTACTTCAGCGAAATAATAGCCAGCATTACCATATTTACGCAGTAATAACTGTTTAACCGCATTCACTTTTTCCTGTGAATAAATTTCACCGTCTTTGTATAGTTGTAAAACTTTGAGTTCATCTGCTGAATAAAGCGCATCACCCAGGAATTTGGTCTCACCAAATTTGAATTGCTCACCTTCATCTACCGATACTTCAATAAAGACATTTTTCTTATCTTCACTCAGGTTCAGACTTGAGTTATTGATATTGAAGTTGATATAACCACGGTTTAAGTACATAGCACGCAAAGCTTCAAGGCTTGCTGCCATTTTCTCACGTGCATAACGGTCATTACGGGAAATAATCGAATTCCAAGAGCTTTCCTTGATTGCAAAAGCCTGCTTGATCTCATCTTCTTTAAAGACCGTATTCCCAATAATATTAATGTCAAAAACTTTTGCAGCCTTACCTTCCACAAATTCAATCAGCAGATCGACACGGTTATTTGGCTTCGGCGTGGTCTTTACTGTAATGTCTGCATCATAACGACCTTGCTGCATATACTGCTGTTCAAGCTCGGTTTCTACAGTTTGCAAAGCAGATTTTTTTAGAACCTCACCTTCAGCAAGACCCATTTTTTTCAAACCTTCTTCCAAAGCTTCCTTCGGAATCAGCTTGTTACCTTTTAGTTCGATCTTGGAAATAACCGGGCGTTCAACCACCTGGAATACTAGCGTATTTCCAGCTTGAGTTGCCTTGATATCATCAAACAAGCCTGAGGCATACAGACTCCGGATCGCATTGGCAATAATTGGATCATTGACACGATCACCACTATTGATTGGCACCAGGCCATACACATTTTCGGGAGTGAGACGAACCAGTCCGTCAAATTTTATATCTTGTACTACGAATTCATCTGCTGCATATACTTGTTGTGCAACTGCCATAGCACTAACGAGTGCCAAAGGCATAAATAAATGTGTGTGCTGCATGCCAGTCTTTTCCGCTTGTTAATTTATTCCATCTACGTTGTTATAAACGCATAAAATCATTAAATAGTGCAAGTAGCATCATACTACCCAGCAATACCATACCAATTTTTAAGCCAACCAATTGTATTTGTTCAGAAACAGGTTTACCACGTAATAATTCAATAAAATAGTAAACCAGATGTCCGCCATCAAGCATTGGAATTGGCAGTAAATTTAATATCCCTAAACTTACACTCATTAGCGCCATAAAGGAAATAAAAGTTTGCCATCCCATTTCCGCACTTTGACCTGCCACTTTGGCAATCGTGATCGGACCAGATAAATTATCCAGACCAATCAGACCACGAACCATCTTCACAATCGAGTTAAGAATCATTGAAGACAGTTGTGTCGTTTTGTCAAAAGCCATGACCAGTGCTTCAGTCGGACTATATTGAATTGTCTGTTTATATTCTGCCGGGATGGTGATTTTGCCTGGGTCACTTTGTACACCCAGCATACCCGTCACTTTACCCATATTGTCACGTTTCGCCTGTGGCATCACCTGTAAATGCACCACCTGGTTATTACGTAACACAACTATTTTTAATAATTTTTCTGGTGATGCCTGGACAACCTGTACCACATCAAACCAGTTTTTCATCGCCACCCCATCAATAGCAATGATCTTGTCACCTTCCTTCATGCCTTGGCGGATTGCAGCGCCATCGTCACTGAGCTTAGATACCACGGCAGGAATTTCTGGACGATACGGTATAAAACCTAAAGTATCCAGTGGAGACTGTGACTGATCTTTCAGAAAACTCTGAATCGGCAATTGGAAACTTTTTATCTGTCCATCACGTTCGGCCTGAATCGTAATCAGCCCGGTTTCACCAACACGATCAACCAAGGCATAATTCAGCTTTTCCCAGGTTGCGACTTCAGTGCCATCCACTGCGGTAATTTTGTCACCTTGCTGCATCTGTACAGCAGCTGCAGGTGTATTAGGCAAAACCTGACCCACACGGGTATTTAACTGCTCTTGTGCAGGTAAAAATAAAATCCAGAATAGAATCACTGCAAAGAAAAGATTAATTAAAGGACCAGCCGCAACAATCGCGATACGTTTCCATGGATGTTGACGATTAAATGCTTTAGGGAGGTCCTCTTCAGGTACATTACCTTCACGTTCATCGAGCATTTTGACATAGCCGCCAAATGGCAAAGCAGAAAGCTGATACTGGATACCAGACTTTTTTGAAGTCCATTTAATTAGCGTTGGACCAAATCCAATCGAATAAACTAAAACCTTTACGCCAAGTTTTCGAGCTACAAAGTAATGTCCAAATTCATGGATCGCAATCAGAGGACCTAATAACAGAATTGCAGCTGCGATAATAAACAAGGCGTTCATGGCTTAACTTCCTTTATTCACAACGAATTGACGGGCGATATCACGCGCCTGCCGATCAGCCTGAAGAATCACTTCCAGCTGATCTGCTGTCCGATTGTCCATCGAATTCAGCGTATATTCAACTATCTGAGGTATTTGAATGAAATTAATTTTTTCATGCAAAAATGCTGCCACGGCAATTTCATTGGCTGCATTCAGAATAGCAGGCGCAATCCCGCCTTGCTGCATTGCCTGGCGTGCCAGTTTTAATGCAGGAAAACGCTGGGTATCCGGTTGCTGGAAATTCAGTTGTGAATGTACAAATAAATCTAATGGGGCGACATGCGTACTGATCCGCTCTGGCCATGCCAAGGCATGTGCAATCGGGGTACACATATCCGGATTACCCATTTGCGCCAAAGTTGAACCATCTACATATTGAACCATGGAGTGAATAATACTCTGTGGATGCACGACAACTGTAACAAATTGTTCTTTTACTGCAAATAAATGACAGGCTTCAATCAGTTCCAAACCTTTATTCATCAAGGTTGCTGAATCTACTGAAATTTTTTGACCCATCGACCAGTTCGGATGCTTGCAGGCTTGTGCTGGTGTGACCGTCTGCAGCTGATCGAAAGTATGATTTAAGAATGGACCACCAGAGGCAGTTAACAGAATCTGCTGTACACCCAGTTTTGGCTGACCGTTACGCTCAGCATCGAAGTAATTCGCCGGCAAACACTGGAAAATTGCATTGTGCTCTGAGTCCACAGGTAGCAATAAAGCCCCATGATCACGAGCAGCCTGCATCATAATATCACCAGACATCACCAAAGCTTCTTTATTAGCCAGCAGGACCCGTTTCCCCGCTTTGACCGCAGCCAATGTCGGCAAAAGGCCAGCTGCACCAACAATCGCCGCCATGACTACATCTACTTCTGGATGTTCAGCAACTGCAATCAAGCCTGCTTCATCTGGTAAAATTTCTATTTCGAATAACTGTTGCTGTTTCAGCAATTGTGCCAGTTCATCTACTTTAAAGGCTGGCACCACAGCGATTTTTGGTCGAAACTGCTTACAGATCTCGACCAGTTCAGCAATACGGCTTTGTGCAGTCACAGCATATACGCTGTAAGCTTCAGGATGTCGCTGCAGGATTTTTAAAGTACTTTGCCCAATAGAACCTGTAGCACCCAGTATACAAACAGCTTGTGACATTTATAAATCTACGCCAATTAGTTTTAAGACATACATGCCTGCAGCAAAAATCGGTGCTGCAGCAAGGAGAGAATCAATACGGTCCAATACACCACCATGTCCTGGCAGAATACGTCCCGAATCTTTAATACCAGCACGACGTTTGATCATCGATTCAAACAGGTCGCCAAGCACAGAACTAAAGACTGTTAATACTGATAAAATCAGGAATAAAAGCAGTTCGGGAATACTGATATCGAGATAAAGTAATGTGACTGTAATGACAATCAACATGGATGTGACGATTCCACCATACAACCCTTCAACCGATTTGTTTGGACTAACTTTCGGTGCGAGCTTTTTATTGCCGAACTTGCGTCCAATAAAATAGGCACCACTGTCTGCCCCCCAAACCAGCAAAAACAGATACATTAACCACCAAGGTGAATGCTGCCAGACTGAATAGATTGCAGTGACCGCCGCCGAGATCAGGATCACGCCAATGCCATTTAAAGTAACATTGTACCAGCCATCATATTCAGGATAGGATTTAACCCAATAGATGCTGAGGATCCAGGTCAAAATCGATGCCGCCCAAAGCAGCATGGAGATGTCTGAAAAATAGAGTGCAAGTGCTGAAAGAACTGCTGTGAGTAAGCCATAACCCCAAGCAAACGGCTTAATTACTTTTTTCCCCTGACGTGGCATGAGTTTAAACCACTCATAACCTGCCACGCCTGCAGCAACGACCATCAACACAAACATTGGGTAATATGCAGTAGTGGCAAACATACAACTGAGTACAACAGCCACCAAAACCAATGCGGTTATAATCCGCTCTAACATGTATTAATTCTCAAGTTTCTCTTGCTGAATCTGTTCTGATGTCTTACCAAACCGACGTTCACGTCCACCAAATACGGCAAACGCGTCATCTAATTCTTCCGTGGTAAATTCTGGCCATAAGGTTTCAGTAAAATACAATTCCGCATAAGCTGCCTGCCAGAGCAGGAAGTTTGACAAGCGAAAATCCCCACCGGTACGGATTAACAGATCCACAGGTGGTAAATCACTAAGACTTACATATTGACCAAAAACATCAGCATTAATTGCATCAAGTTCTAATTTATTTGTTAAAACATCCGCAGCAATTCGCTTCGCAGCCTGCGCCATATCCCACATACCACCATAACTAATGGCAATAGTGAGCGTCATGCTATCGAACTTAGCAGTCCTTTCCTCAGCATGCAACATTAAAGCTTGCAGCTCTGAAGATAAACGGTTGCAATCACCGATAAAGCGTAAGGCAATATTGAATTTTTCCATGCGCGGTAACTGTTCATGGATGGTGTCTTCGAGCAATCGCATGAGCAGATCCACTTCATACTGCGGACGATTCCAGTTTTCACTCGAAAACGCAAATACAGTTAAAGCCTGGATTTTTCTTTTTCTACAGTGTTCTACAATCGGGTCAAGAACGCTTTTACCTTCACGGTGTCCTTCACCTTTTTGCATCTGATTTTTTTTGGCAAAACGATTGTTGCCATCCATGATGATGGCAACATGTTTTGGAAGACGGGAACTCTCTTCAGAAACGGTCATTGATGAATTAGACCTTCATCAATTCAGCTTCTTTTGCAGCCAAACGTTTGTCAACTTCAGCAACATATTTATCAGTAATTTTCTGGATTTCGTCAGAAGCACGACGCTCTTCATCTTCAGAAATTTCTTTTTCTTTCAATAAAGCTTTGATATCGCCCAAAACATCACGACGAATGTTACGAATCGCAACTTTAGCGTTTTCAGCTTCGTTACGCGCAACTTTCTGCATGTCACGGCGAGTTTCTTCAGTTAACGCAGCCATTGGTACACGAATTGCGTCAGCAGTAATCGGGTTAAGCCCTAAATCTGATTCACGAATGGCTTTATCAATTGCAGCAACCATTGAACGTTCAAATGGTTGAACCAGCAAGGTACGTGAATCTTCAACACCTACGTTTGCAACCTGGTTCAATGGCACGTCAGAGCCATAGTAAGGAACCATAACACCGTTCAGAATCGATGGATGTGCACGTCCAGTACGAACTTTGGCAAAACCATGCTCCAACGAGTCAAGTGACTTGTTCATACGGTCTTCTGCGTCTTTTTTAAGATCGTTAATCATATGATCTTCCTTACTTAATTCTAAAAAATGTAAAAGCTAAATTTTGACTAGTATAAAGTGCTTCAAGGTTCACGTCATCAATTGGTAACGTGAGTACCCTCTTTTTCACCCATCACAACGGACAATAAAGCACCAGACTTGTTCATGTCGAAAACTTGTAGCGGTACGTTATGATCACGGCATAGGCAAATCGCCGTTAAATCCATCACACCCAGTTTTTCATCAAGCACTTGGTCAAAGGTTAAGGTTTCGTATTTAACAGCATCTTCAAATTTGCTTGGATCTTTATTATAGACACCATCAACCTTGGTTGCTTTCAGAATCAGGTCCGCTTCAATTTCAATGCCACGCAAGCAAGCTGCTGTATCAGTGGTAAAGAACGGGTTACCTGTCCCCGCAACAAATACGCAGACTTCACCACGCGTCAGGTGACGAATCGCATCACGGCTTGAGTAAGATTCTACAACGGTGCCGATTGGCAATGCTGAAAGTAAACGTGTCTTGATGTTACGGCGTACCAGCGCATCACGTAATGCCAGACCGTTCATCACGGTTGCCAGCATACCCATCTGGTCACCGGTTACACGACCAACCAGACCATCTTTCTGCAACTGGCTACCACGGTACAAGTTACCACCACCGACAACAATACCGACCTGTACACCCAATCCAACTAGGTGTGCAATCGCTAAAGACATCTGGTCAAGGATTGGTGCATCAATACCCATATCCTTGTTACCGGCAAGTGCTTCACCTGAAAGTTTCAGCAAAATACGGCCAAAACGCGGCTTTTTAGAATCCAACATCATCAAACTCCAAATTATTTCATTTAATTTTATCTAAGTATTAGGCTGATTTAATCGAAATCAGTTTTGCAAACAGGTCATATTCGTCCGCATCGGTAATTTCGACTTCAAGCAAAGCACCTGTCTTAATCAGGCTCTTGTCGATATCTTCAACAAATACATTCCCATCAATCTCTGGTGCATCGGCATAAGAACGTGCTACAGCAACCGGGAATTCCTCTTCCAGATCATCAACTAGCACTGTCATTTTCTGACCGATACGCTTTTGCAGCTTGGCTGCTGAGATCGCTTGCTGGACCTGCATGAAACGTTCATAACGTTCTTGCTTAATTTCTTCCGGCACGTGATCTGGCAGATCATTCGCTGCTGCACCTTCAACTGCTGAATAAGTGAAACAACCCACACGATCCAGCTGAGCTTCCTGCAACCAGTCCAACAACATCTGGAAGTCTTCTTCGGTTTCACCCGGGAAGCCCACTACAAATGTCGAACGCAGCACCAATTCAGGACATTTTTCACGCCATACTTTCAAACGTTCTAATGTATTTTCACTGTGCGCAGGACGCTTCATCAGCTTTAATACTTTAGGACTGGCATGCTGGAATGGAATATCCAGGTATGGCAGGATTTTGCCTTGTGCCATCAGATCAATCACCGCATCCACATGTGGATATGGGTAGACATAGTGCAGACGCACCCAGATGCCTAACTGCCCCAGCGCTTCACA
The DNA here is from genome assembly GCF_002918965.1 of Acinetobacter sp. ACNIH3. Lineage (NCBI taxonomy): Bacteria > Pseudomonadati > Pseudomonadota > Gammaproteobacteria > Moraxellales > Moraxellaceae > Acinetobacter > Acinetobacter sp. ACNIH3. The sequence goes on from NZ_PQLP01000004.1 coordinate 87,186, forward strand.
CATATCATAGAATTTGGTCTTAACTGGCTGACCATTCCAGAAGTCAAGTTTGTACTTGGTATCCACGCCGTAAGCAGAAGTATCCTGGGAGATGACGAGTACTTCTTTTACGCCAGCACGTTTTAGCGCTGCAGCTTCTTCAAGCACAGAACCGACTGGACGCGATACCAGATCACCACGCATGCTTGGGATAATGCAGAAAGTACAACGGTGGTTACAGCCTTCTGAAATTTTCAAGTACGCATAGTGTTTTGGAGTAAGGCGAATGCCTTGCTCAGGAACCAGATCAATAAATGGATTATGTTTTGGCGGTTCAGGGACATATTGATGAACCGCATCCATTACTTCTTCATAAGCCGCAGCACCAGTCACTTTCAGGACATTCGGATGCATTTGGCGAATCTTGTCTTCGTCTTTACCTAGACAGCCCGTCACAATCACGCGACCATTCGCGCTCATCGCTTCACCGATGGCGTCTAGAGACTCTTGTACTGCAGATTCAATAAAACCACAGGTGTTTACCACTACTAAATCAGCACCGTCATAATCCGATGCGACATCATAACCTTCAGTCTTCAACTGAGTTAAAATTCGTTCAGAATCTACCAATGCCTTAGGACAACCTAAAGAAACAAAACCGACTTTGGGGGACTTCATGAATCTGCGCTCCACTAGAATGCGCGTATTGTATGTCTTTTCGAAACATAAAAACAGTTGAAATGGAGACTGATTACATCAAGCACCAAAATAAAGCCATAAAATATTCATTATAATTATACATGCACCAAAATTGAACATTTATGATTTACATGCTGATTTTTATCAGCTATACCATTAACAAATCATGCATCTTCATGACCCCACTTCCATTTCATTGCAATAATTTAGGGATTATTTAAAAAGTTGGCGTGCATTTTGCTTAATGTGCATCAAATGAGAACTTAAGACTTTAAATTTTGCTTTATGAAGATGCCATTGCGCTATTTTAATACAGGAAAACCATCGCTAATGGATCAGCCCCTTTCCATCGACTATCGCCTTTTGGTGGACAACCTGACCACTGCTGTCATGCTGATTGATAGCAACCTGAATATCTATTACCTGAACACTGCCTGCGAGGCCATGTTCGATATCAGCTTGTTACGCGCATTTGGCACACCGGTATTAAATATCCTGCAAGCCCCTACAGATGAGTTCAATACTGAAGAGTCGCTGTATAACACCCTGCATACTGGACAACCTTATACCCGCCGTGAAGCGACTATTATTGTCAATTTTAAAGACATTCATGTGGATTACACGGTTTCGCTACTGAATGCAGGCAAACCACATCACCCCTTATTGCTGATTGAGCTGAATCAGCGTGACCGTATGTTGAAAATCTCACGTGAAGAAAACTATATTCAGCAACATCAGGTGGCGCGCCAGTTGATCCGTGGTGTAGCACATGAAATCAAGAACCCGCTTGGTGGTATTCGTGGTGCAACACAGCTTCTCGCACGTAGCCTGGATGATCCGAAATACAAAGAATTTACAGATATTATTATCAGTGAAGTGGATCGCCTGAGAAATCTGGCGGATAGTATGCTGGGTTCACGTCAATTGCCAAGCTATGAAATGGTCAACGTGCATGAGCCTTTAGAACGTGTCCGCTCACTAATTGTAAATCAGACCAAAAAGAAAATTAAAATCACTAGGGACTACGACCTGTCCCTGCCAGAAGTTTTAGCAGACCGCGATCAGCTGATTCAGGTCATGCTGAATATCTGTGTGAATGCGGTTCAGGCGATGACTGAAAACAAAGACTTCTTTGTCGAGCATCAGCCTGAACTGATTTTAAGAACCCGTATTCAGCGTCTATATACTATTAATGGTGTGATTCATCGTTCAGTGGTACGCATCGACATTGAAGATAATGGTCCGGGTGTACCAGACGATATTATTGAAGCCGTTTTCTACCCGCTTGTGACCAGCCGTGCCAAAGGAACCGGCCTGGGCCTCAGTATTGCTCAAAATATAATGCACCAACATAACGGAATGATTGAATGCCAGTCAGTTCCAGGAAAAACCGTATTTAGCTTATTTTTACCTTGGGAGTCAGATCATGTCGCGAAATAAAATATGGGTGATTGATGACGATCGTGCCATGCGTTGGGTACTCGAAAAAACATTCAAAGAAGAAGGTTTCGACGTTACCAGTTTTGAAGAAGCCCAGTCAGCACTTGATCAGTTGAGTGTGGATGCACCAGATGTGATCCTGACCGATATCCGAATGCCGGGTATTGATGGCTTAACCTTTTTAGGTAAGGTCAAGAATACTAATCCTGATCTGCCTGTCATAATTATGACGGCGCACTCGGATCTGGAATCTGCAGTATCAAGTTATCAGACCGGTGCCTTCGAGTATCTGCCAAAGCCATTTGATATTGATGAAGCGCTAGCATTGGTGAATCGTGCCATCCTGCACATCACCAAGTTACAGCAACAGGAATCTGCAAAAGCGGCTCCAACAATTCAATCGACTGAAATTATCGGTGAATCTCCTGCAATGCAGGAAGTATTCCGCGCTATCGGCCGTCTATCTCAGTCGCATATTACTGTTTTGATTAATGGTGAATCCGGCACAGGTAAAGAATTGGTGGCACATGCTTTGCACCGCCATTCACCACGTAGCAATAAGCCATTTATCGCCTTGAACATGGCGGCGATTCCAAAAGACCTGATTGAGACTGAATTATTCGGTCATGAAAAAGGTGCGTTTACGGGTGCCAATACTCAACGTCAAGGCCGTTTTGAACAGGCCAACGGCGGTACGCTGTTCCTGGATGAAATTGGTGACATGCCATTTGAAACACAAACTCGTTTGTTACGTGTCCTAGCTGATGGTGAATTTTACCGTGTAGGTGGTCATATTCCAGTCAAGGTTGATGTGCGTATCGTGGCAGCAACTCACCAGGATCTGGAAAAACTGGTACACGATGGCCGCTTCCGTGAAGACTTGTATCACCGTTTGAATGTAATTCGTATTCATATTCCTAAACTGGCACACCGTTCTGAAGATATTCCAATGCTGGCACAGCATTTCCTGGCACGTGCAGGCAAAGAGCTTGGTGTCAATCCGAAGATTCTGCGTCCCGAAACTCAGGAATATATGCAAAAGCTGCCTTGGCAAGGGAACGTGCGTCAGCTGGAAAATACCTGTCGCTGGTTAACGGTTATGATCACAGGTCGTGAAGTTTATCCAGAAGACTTGCCACCTGAACTGAAACAGATTCCTATCCAGCAGGACAACGGTGCACCAATTCCAAATCTGAATCAGGTTGCTCCGCACCATTGGGATGAATTACTGAACCAATGGGCAATTCAAAAGTTAAAAAATGGTGAGATGAAGATTCTCGACATCGCAACACCAATGTTTGAACGCACTCTGATTAATGCGGCCCTTCAGCAAACGCGCGGCCGTAAACGCCATGCTGCTGAGCTCTTAGGTTGGGGTCGAAATACATTGACGCGCAAACTTAAAGAGCTGGGTATGGACAGTGCAGATGATGATGTTGAAGAAGAAGTTGAAGGTTAATTTTTAAAGTCAGCCACAAAAAAGCGCCAATTGATTTGGCGCTTTTTTCATTCTGAGATTTAAGCGGTAAGGCCAATATAACGTGAATAACCTTCCACACCCAGATCCGATTTTAAAATTATAAATTCCGGATAAGTACTTGCAGTCAACTCTGCGAGCATGTTGACCTGATCATCATTGGCATGTAAATCATCCACAGTATGTTGCATGGTCTGTTCAAACTCATCGGTAATGTATTCAAAACCAATATCCATAGCAATAAACAGGGTATGTTCACAAGGCTGGACATATTGCTCTTCTTGCCAGTTAATAATCTGTTGCTGGCAATGTAGGCAGGTAATATTGTCGGTCGCGTCTATATCCAGCTCAATTAACTGATAGCTCATATCTCAATTTCGTTTTTTAGTTCAACTTATATTAACAAAAACTACCTGTTAAATAATCTGTCTAAATATCTTCAAATAAAAAAAGCCAGCCATCAGACCAACTTTTTTCATAGATAGATCACTTAAATTAATGCTTGTTTTGTGTCTTATAACGGGACAGAGCAGTGACTGCCACAGCAGAAATCACCACAGCCGGCAAGCTGGCCCACAGAATACCTGTTGTTCCCAAGCCCAATGCCAGAATCTTGCCAGATAAAAGTGGACCAGTCATGGCACCCAAACGCCCGAGTGAAATCGCACTTCCCACTCCCGTAACTTTACCTGCCCCTGAGTAGAAGATTGGAGAAATACCATATAGGATAGATTGACCACCGGTAGAGAAAATTCCACCCATTAAACCGGCCAGGATCAGCAATGGAATTACTTTACTGGTAAAGAGTAGAATCAATACAATTGCCAGGCCTACATAAATTATAGCACCCACTCTTGCCAGAGTTTCAGGCGATCTAATAAATAACCTAGCCCTAAAGTACCAATTACAGCACCAACCTGGAAGATCAGCATGATACTAAAAGCTTCCTGCTTGGAAAGCCCCTGTTCCATCAGTAAATTTGGTAACCAGCTGATCAGGATATAGTTAATCATTAAGGTAAAGAAAAAGCCGAACCACAATGGCACAGTACGTTTATATTGTTCCTGTTTAAACAGTACTTCAGCCATATTGGGTACTGCGATCTGTTGCTCAGTCGTTTGAACTTTAACAGCACGCGGTTTGTCTTTTAAAATCATAGCCATGAAAGGCAGCAGAACCAAGGGGGTCAAACCACCGATCAGGAATAATGTTTGCCAGCTAATATCCTTAAAATAAATTGCCAGCCCGGCAACAAAAATCGCACCTACAGGCAAGCCACAATACATTAAGCTGTTCAGCTTACCTCGATTACGTTCAGTCGCCTCATCCCCCACTACTGAAATCATTGTTAGCATCGCAGCCCCTAAGCCCAACCCCGTCAGGAAACGTGCCGCATATAAAATTTCAATACTTGGTGCGATCGCTGTAAGTGCAAAGAAAACCCCGAAAATAGCTACTGACAGCATTAAGACTCGTTTCTGACCTAAATAGTCCGCGATACGCCCACCAAAGAAAGCGCCGAATAACATACCAAAAACGCCGAGACTAAATAGCCCATTTGCACCTGATCAAGTGCAAACGTTTCTGCAATACCTTTGGCTGCAATTCCAGGGGCTTGTAAATCAAAGCATTCAAAAAATGCGACCCAGAAACACAAAAATATCACCAGAAATTTTTGTATTTTTTCCTTTTGTGTCAACATCATGATTCATCTTCCTCAATTCCAGGCTTTTTTTGGCTTAGCCCACTGCCTAATTGTTAATCTAATCCTTTCGAATAAATAGCACTACAATGGTAGGATTTGAAATGTAAGGATTTGCTTTTTCACCTCCAAATAAGACTTAAAAACAATGACAGTGATTCTATTTTTAGATGAAAAATTATCAATATTATTATTTTTCAATGATTTATTTTATTGGTAGCTTTTAACTATGGAATCATTCATCTCGGTGATTATTAACTTTTATTTATAAAAAAACCCGCATTAAGCGGGTTCTTTACTACAAAATCTTAAGCAGATTTCTTTGCTTGAGCATTCTTACGAATCGTAATCATCACCAATTGAACTGCCGCAGGGGTTACACCCGGAATACGGCTTGCTTGTGCAAGCGTTTCAGGACGAACATCTTTTAACTTCAAGGTAATTTCACGAGAAAGACCTGAAACGATGTCATAATTAAAATCAGCAGGAATCTTAGTTTCTTCCAAACGCTTCATTTGCGCAACATCTTGGTGCTGACGGTTAATATAACCTTCATATTTCACCGCAATCTCAATCTGGTCGCCCACCTGAGCTGACACGTCAGAACCTGTTAATTCTGCAATTTGAGCAAAGGTAATATTTGGACGTTTTAACAAATCAATCGCTGAACATTCTTTAGAAAGGTCTGCACCTGTCATCTCAACGAATTTTTTACCCATTGGATTGTTTGGTGCTGCCCAAAGATGTTGTAAACGACCTGTTTCACGTTCAACCGCTTCCATTTTCTCGCAGTAAGCCGCCCAACGCTCATCATCCACTAGACCCATTTCACGACCGACTGGTGTTAAACGTTGGTCTGCATTGTCTTCACGAAGCATCAAACGATATTCGGCACGTGAAGTAAACATACGGTACGGTTCTTTGGTGCCTAGTGTAATCAAGTCATCTACAAGTACACCCATGTACGCTTCATCACGTTTTGGTGTCCATTGCTCTTGATCCCACGCACGGCGTGCAGCGTTCAAGCCTGCAAGTAAACCTTGTGCGCCTGCTTCTTCATAACCTGTTGTACCATTGATTTGACCGGCAAAGTACAAGTTGTTAATCGCTTTGGTTTCTAACGTGAATTTCAACGCTTGCGGGTTGAAATAATCGTATTCGATTGCATAACCTGGACGAAGAATGTGCGCATTTTCCATACCACGGATTGAGCGAACCAATTCAAACTGCACATCAAACGGAAGTGAAGTTGAAATACCGTTTGGATACAACTCATGCGTATCCAAACCTTCAGGCTCCAAGAACACTTGGTGAGAGTCTTTATCCGCAAAACGGTGAATTTTATCTTCAATTGATGGGCAATAACGTGGGCCTACACCCTCAATCACACCTGTGTACATTGGTGAACGATCTAAACCGCCACGGATAATGTCATGAGTTTTTTCATTGGTATGTGTAATCCAGCAGTTCACTTGTTCAGGGTGCATTGAAGCATCACCCATGAATGACATGGTCGGAGATGGGAAATCACCCGGCTGTGGTGTCATTACAGAGAAATCAACTGAACGTGCATCAATACGTGGTGGTGTACCTGTTTTTAAACGACCCACAGGTAAGTTTAATTCACGTAAACGATGTGCTAAAGAAATTGATGGTGGATCACCTGCACGACCACCGCTTGATTTTTCAAGACCGACGTGAATCACACCACCTAAGAATGTACCCGCAGTTAACACCACAGTTTTAGCATCAAAGCGAATACCCATTTGGGTCACGACACCCTTAACGGTATCACCTTCAACAATCAGGTCGTCTGCTGCTTGCTGGAAGATGTCCAGATTCGCCTGGTTTTCCAGAGTTTCACGAATGGCCGCTTTATAACGTACACGGTCAGCCTGCGCACGAGTTGCACGAACTGCTGCACCTTTACGTGAATTCAGAATACGGAATTGAATACCGCCTTTGTCAGCAGCAAGTGCCATTGCACCGCCCAAGGCATCAATTTCACGCACCAAATGCGATTTACCAATACCACCGATGGCTGGGTTACAACTCATCTGCCCTAAAGTCTCAATATTGTGAGTTAAGAGTAAAGTCTGTCGACCCATACGCGCCGCAGCCAATGCTGCTTCCGTACCTGCGTGACCGCCACCGATCACAATGACATCGTATACTTTAGGATAGTGCATAGTGGTATTTGAGAGATTAAAAAAGGATAGCCGAAGATTATAGCAAAAATTGCAGAATAGTTGACAAATTCAGTGGAATTAATTCAAGGTCACCCTATCGTATTTTTATAAACCTTCTTAATTGTCACTTAATCTTTCATTTTTTAGCAAAACACCGATAAATCAATACATAGAGCTTGTATTGGTTACCTGATCGCAATTGTATGCAGCTGAGTATTTTCTAAGATGTAAATTTGACGCCACACGAAGAAAAAAGGTGAAATAAATGGATAAGAAAATATTATTTTCAATAATGCTCGGTGCACTATCAGTAACAGGCATGGCAACTGCAAATGATAAGGTTGCTAAGGTTTACAATCCAGATTTGTATCAGAAAGTCTGTAAAGGCAAATCAGCTGGTGATGCCGTAACTTTTGCTCATCGTGGCATTATCTGGAACGGAACCTGTGAACCACAGTTTTTTTCCAACTCCAAAACAGCCTTAATGGGTGATGAAGCTGAAATTTACAGTGCTTGCCAGGACGCTTCTGGAAACACCACAACCACCGTTAATGGTCAGGAAATTAGTGGTAAATGTGCCTTGGGCTTCACTCCTCCTCGACCTAAATAAACCTCTTTGAAGTGATAAAAGAATAAATGGGCAAAATTGAGGTTTTGCCCATTTTCTATTGATTATTTAATAATTTACGTTAAACTTAATTTAAAAATGAAGATCCAATAATAAAAAGGACATTCTATGGATTCGGTATTTTTTGTTTTTTTATTGCCGGTACTGCTGGCAATTTTAATGATGGGGTTAGGACTTGAATTACGCGTCAAGGATTTTATTCGTGTACTCAACTATCCTAAGGTCATTTTTATTGCCTTATTTATCCAGCTGATCCTGTTGACCAGTCTGGCTTTTCTGATCTGTATCATATTGGATTTGCCGCCGCTACTGGCTGTGGGTTTAATGCTGCTGGCAGCCTCTCCGGGTGGACCAACTGCCAATCTGTTCAGCTACCTATATAAAGGTGATTTGGCACTTAACTTCACCCTGACTACAATTAATACTTTTATATCGATCTTCACCCTGCCTTTTATTATTAATTTATCCTTACATTTTTTCCTGGGCAGTGACGATACCATTACTATGCCAGCCATGAAGATGGTTCAGGTATTTTTTATCATATTACTTCCTGTTATCTTCGGTATGGCATTACGGGCTAAATTCCCAAGGCTCACAATCACTGTCAATCGCTCAATGCGTATTTTCGCAATTGGCTTCCTCATTGCATTATTTGTATTTGCAGTCGTACGCGAACGCCATAATCTGATGGAATATTTCAATAGCATCGGAATCGCGACCGTAATTTTTGGCTTTTCCAGCCTGTTTATTGGTTATTGCCTACCTTTACTGCTTGGTATTCCAGACCGTCAGGCACGTGCTTGTACCTTTGAGGTGGGCATTCATAATACCGCTGTTGCCATAACTATCGCTATTACCGTATTAGGCAATAATACTATTGCCATCCCTGCGGGTATCTATACTATTGTCATGTACACTCTTGCCACCTTTTTTGGCATTATCCTGAGCCGTCAACGCATCATTTATCAGAAATCTAAGCATCGTTTATCAGATTTGTAAACACGCTATGTAAACCATAATTTCCTCTGTATGCTGGACTTAAAAATAGATAAAAAAGACATTTAAATAAGGAGTATACAGATGGATTCTGGCTTTATTACCATATTGTTACCACTGGCTTTAGCGATCATTATGATGGGGCTTGGTCTTGAACTTACCCCACGTGACTTTAGCCGAGTGACCCGCCATCCTAAAGCTGTACTCATCGCACTTTTCTGTCAGCTGATTATCCTAGTGGGAATCGCCTTTGCACTATGTAAACTACTAGCTTTACCACCACTGTTATCAGTCGGTTTGATGCTCTTGGCTGCTTCTCCAGGCGGTGCCACAGCCAACCTGTTTAGCTACCTATTCAAAGGTGATCTAGCACTGAATATTACTTTGACAGCAATCAACTCAGTCATTGCTGCAATTACCCTGCCTTTAATTATTAACTTCTCGATCTTGCACTTCATGCAGGATGGTCAGCAAGTTGGCCTGCAATTTGGCAAAATTCTGCAGGTCTTTGCGATTATTCTGATTCCAGTTGGGATTGGCATGCTGATTCGTCATTATGCACCAGGTGTGACAGCAAAATTGAATCGACCACTGCGGATTTTTGCTATTACTTTTCTGGTTCTTATTATTGTCGCAACCATTGTGAAGGAACGTGCCAATATCAGTGAATATCTGACTCAAGTCGGACTGGCAACTGCCTTATTCTGTATCCTCAGCCTTGGCATCGGCTATCTGGTTCCACGACTCCTTAACATTAATAGCGCTCAAGCCCGCGCCAGTGCTTTTGAAATCGGCATTCATAACAGTACCCTTGCGATGACCATTGCCCTGACCGTGATTGGCAGCTCAGCAGTAGCAATGCCAGCGGCAGTTTATTCTATTTTTATGTATATATTTGCTGCAGTTTTTGGCACTTTACTGAATCGACTTGCACCGCTTCAGGTACAAAAACCCCTGACAAATCTAGATTAGATAAAGTCTAAAACCTTCAGAAGGATGTCTCAGCCATCCTTTTTTATTTACACCTGCACAGCAATCTAGCCGCACAAAAACCGGAACTTCCGTTACAATAGCTTTTTGAAAAGATATACATAAGGTTATTTCTGTGAAGTGGTTACAAATTCATATTACGGTTGATCAGGCTCAGGTTGATTTCACTGAAACATTACTCAGCTCGCTGGGTGCGGTGAGCGTGACGCTGGATGATGCTGAAAATCAGGATTTACTTGAACCACTTCCAGGTGAAACACCGTTGTGGAATAAAGTGATTGTTACCGGTATTTATGCACAAGAAGAAGGCGAAGAAATCGATGTCGACGCACTCGAAACCTTTATTCGTGCACAAATGCCTGAAGCGCCTATCCGTCATGAATTTCTGGAAGATCAAGCTTGGGAACGCACCTGGATGGATGCTTATGAGCCAATTCAGATTTCTGATAAGTTCTGGATTGTGCCAGAATGGATGGAACCACCGGAAGCAAATGCAGTAAATATCAAGCTCGATCCAGGTCTGGCTTTTGGTACAGGCAACCATGCCTCTACTTTCCTTTGCCTGCAATGGCTGGGAAAAACAGATCTCAAAGACAAAATCGTCATTGACTATGGCTGTGGTTCAGGCATTTTGGCTGTTGCTGCCCTGCTACTTGGCGCGAAAAAAGCATATGCAACCGATATTGATCCACAAGCAGTCTTGGCCACCCAACAAAATGCTGAACTCAATGGTGTACTTGATCGGCTTTATGTAGGCTTACCGGAAGAGTTTAACGAAGAGCTTGGTGCAATAAAGGCAGATGTTTTCGTTGCCAATATCCTGGCAGGTCCACTGATGATGCTTGAACCGCACTTTGCAGAATTGGTAAAAGCTGAGGGTGAATTTGCACTTGCGGGTGTTATTGAAGAACAAGTTACTGATGTTACTAGCATTTACTCTAATCATTTTGATATATTAGAAGTAGCGAAGCGTGATGAATACTGGTGTCGAATTTCTGGTAAACGCCATAAGAATTAAATAAGCGTGAATGTATGAGTGATAAACGAACCCTCTGCCCGACTTGTTCCACAATCTACAAAGTAACGGTTGCTCAACTTTGCAGAATTGGTAAAAGCTGAGGGTGAATTTGCACTTGCGGGTGTTATTGAAGAACAAGTTACTGATGTTACTAGCATTTACTCTAATCATTTTGATATATTAGAAGTAGCGAAGCGTGATGAATACTGGTGTCGAATTTCTGGTAAACGCCATAAGAATTAAATAAGCGTGAATGTATGAGTGATAAACGAACCCTCTGCCCGACTTGTTCCACAATCTACAAAGTAACGGTTGCTCAGTTAACCATTGCTCAGGGTATGGTTTGCTGTCCCAAATGCACCACCTCATTTAATGCACTTTCTCATCTGGTGACCGAACCTCAGCCTTCAGCCACTGGTATCCCCCCTGAAGCTAATGTTGAGTCTCTTAGTCCAGCTCAACCTACATCACAATTTGATGCAGACTTATATAACAGCAAGATTTCTTCTCGCCTCAACAATCTTCTACATATTTTTGATGAAAAAGTTGAAAACTCGAATATTGATCTCAAAACCTATTTGAATAATCTGAACTATTTTAGTACCGAGCCCATCAGTGCCCTTCCAGCCATGAACTGGGAAGAAGATACAGATGACAGAAGTCAGCGCTCTATCTTGCAATATATTGGCTGGACAGCAATAAATGTATTGTTACTCGGCATATTGGTTTTTCAGTTCTTCTGGTTTAATCCACAGTACTTAAAGAATAGTCATATGATGGGTACAGCGTTTAATGCTGTTTGTGATGTATTCAACTGTTCTAATATGGAAGAGCATTACGACCTGATTAATACCAGGAATGTTAAAGTCACGGCATCAGATTCGAAGCAAACCCGGTTTACAGGTGAACTGATCAATTATCATGACCGCAGCCTGGCCATGCCAGTTTTGCGTCTCGACTTAAAAGACAATGGGGTGATTACTGCTTCCTATACGCTTTCACCGTCAGAATACCTGATTGAAAGTTTAGTGAGCATCCAGCGTATTCCAAAAAATAGTCCTTTTAAATTCGACTTTCAGGTTCCAGTCAAGCGAAAAAGTTTCGATAGCTATAGTTTAGAAATAATTCGTCCTTGATATTGAAAAAAACTATCAAAAAAGATAAAAAAACTAAAAAAAAATGCAGTTTTCTTGCTCACTTTTTTGTAGACAATGGTATTATACGCGCCACGAAAGCTATGTGCTGCCAACTCTTCGCTAATTTTTCACAACAAATTCAGTCTTGCTAATGCGCTCTAACACTTATTGCGTATCATGCAGATTTTTTTGTTTGATTTTTGGTCGGTAACAAAAATTTAACAATTGTTACGCTTATATTTCGACCAACTGGCTGAGATGTGTCAAGCTACATGCTCAATGTAATGACCATGTTTTAGAGCTTCTGTTTTAGGATCTAAAACAGAAGCTCATTTAATTTATAGACCACTTTTATATATCACTTTACCCAAGTGGTATTTGATTTTTCGGATTAATTCGCATGAATAGCAAATCTCCTATTTTTACTGCACAATCTGATGTCGCTCTTCGTATTCACGTAGATCGCGCAGTTCGCCACTATTTTGCACAACTGCAAGGCGAACAACCTTCTCAGGTGTATGACATGGTGCTGGCAGAAATGGAGAAGCCTCTTCTATCTGTAGTTCTAGAATATACGCGTGGTAACCAGACCCGCGCTGCTGAAATTCTCGGCTTAAACCGCGGTACTTTGCGTAAAAAGTTAAAAGCACACGGTTTAATGAGTGAATAAATGATAAAATGCTTGCGTTAATCGCAGGCATTTTTTTTGACTGTAAATTAGCTATTTAGATTTAATCTGTTCCTTGGTAACTGTGACGAAGATCATGACTATTAAACGCGCTTTAATCTCTGTTTCCGACAAAACCGGTATTGTCGAATTTGCACAAAACCTTGCTGCTCTAGGGGTAGAAATTTTATCTACTGGCGGTACATATAAATTGTTGAAAGACAATAATATCGCTGTAGTTGAAGTTTCAGAGCACACTGGTTTCCCAGAGATGATGGACGGCCGTGTTAAAACACTACATCCAAAAATTCATGGCGGCATTCTGGCCCGTCGTGGTCTAGACGAAGCAGTGATGGCTGAACACAACATCGATGCGATCGATCTTGTTGTTGTTAACCTGTATCCATTTGCTGCGACTGTAGCAAAACCAAACTGTTCACTTGCTGATGCGATCGAAAATATCGACATCGGTGGTCCAACTATGGTTCGTGCTGCTGCAAAAAACCATGCTTCTGTCGGTATCGTAGTGAATGCATCTGACTACGCAACGGTAATTGCTGAGCTTAAAGCTGAGGGTGCTTTATCTTATGCAACCCGTTTTGACCTGGCAGTGAAAGCATTTGAACATACTGCGCAATACGATGGTATGATCGCATCTTACTTAGGCGCTCGCGTAGGTGTCGAGGAAGGTCAGGCTGACAAATTCGCGCGTACTTTCAATACACAATTGAACAAAGCTCAAGACTTACGTTACGGTGAAAATCCGCATCAGTCTGCTGCATTCTATGTAGATCCAGCTGCAACTGAAGCTTCTGTTTCAACTGCAAAACAGTTACAAGGTAAAGAACTCTCTTATAACAACATTGCGGACACAGACGCTGCACTTGAATGTGTTAAATCATTTGCGAAGCCTGCTTGTGTCATCGTTAAACATGCCAACCCATGTGGCGTTGCAGTATCTTTAGACGGTATCAAAACTGCTTATGACTTGGCTTATGCAACTGACCCTGAATCTGCATTCGGTGGCATTATTGCATTCAACCGTGAATTAGATGTTGAAACTGCTCAAGCAATTGTTGACCGTCAATTTGTTGAAGTAATCATCGCTCCTAGCGTTGCTGAAGGCGTGCTTGAAGTCACTGGTGCGAAGAAGAATGTACGCGTACTAGTATGTGGCGAACTTCCGAAGATTGACGAACGTGCTGCACAACTTGACTACAAACGCGTAAACGGCGGTTTGTTAGTTCAAGATCAAGACTTAGGCATGATTACGAAAGATGATCTTAAAGTTGTGACTAAACGCGCACCAACTGAACAAGAAATTGACGACATGATCTTTGCCTGGAAAGTAGCGAAATACGTGAAGTCTAATGCAATTGTTTATGCGAAAAACCGCCAAACGATCGGTGTGGGCGCTGGCCAAATGAGCCGTGTTAACTCTGCTCGTATTGCTGCGATCAAAGCTGAGCATGCAGGCTTAGTGGTTGAAGGTGCAGTAATGGCATCTGATGCATTCTTCCCATTCCGTGATGGTATTGATAACGCTGCTAAAGCAGGTATCAAATGCATCATTCAACCGGGTGGTTCTATGCGTGACGAAGAAACGATTGCAGCAGCTGACGAAGCTGGTATTGCCATGGTGTTCACTGGCATGCGCCATTTCCGCCACTAAGTTGTAAAATTTAAAAATAAGCCCTCCTTTCTATAAGGGGGGTTTATTATGTCTGTATTGATTTGCATCTTGCGTTAAGATGTTAATGATTTTTAAGCCGAATTAGGCTTTGGGAATTTCATTTTCGAGGATTATTCTAAAGATGAACATTTTAGTTTTGGGTAGTGGCGGTCGTGAGCATGCATTGGCGTGGAAAATCGCACAAGACGATCAAGTTACAAAAGTTTTTGTAGCGCCAGGTAATGCAGGTACTGCAACTGAAAATAAATGTGAAAATGTCGCTTTAGACATTCTCGACAACCCTGCGATTATTGATTTTGCCAAAAACAATGCAGTTGAACTGATTATTGTCGGCCCAGAAGCACCGCTTGTAAATGGTGTTGTGGATGCTTGTCGTGAAGCGGGTGTAAAAATTTGGGGTCCAACGCAATTTGCTGCACAACTGGAAGGCTCTAAAGCATTTGCGAAGCACTTCTTAAAACGCCATAACATTCCAACGGCTTTCTATGACGTGTTCACGGAAGTTGATGCAGCGAAAGCATTTGTTGAGAAAAATGGTGCGCCAATCGTGATCAAGGCGGATGGGCTTGCTGCGGGTAAAGGCGTGATCGTTGCAATGACCAATCAAGAAGCATTCGATGCCATTGATGACATGTTGGCTGGCAACAAATTTGGTGATGCAGGTTCTCGTGTTGTGATTGAGGAATTCCTTGCAGGTGAAGAAGCATCTTTCATTTGTATGATTGATGGTGACAACATCTTGCCGATGGCCACTTCACAAGACCACAAGCGTATTTTTGAAGGCGACCAAGGTCCAAACACTGGCGGTATGGGTGCTTACTCTCCTGCTCCTGTTGTAACTTCAGACGTTTTTGAAAAAGCAATGAATGAAGTGATGCGTCCAACTGTTGAAGGCATGAAGAAAGACGGTCATGTATATACAGGTTTCTTATACGCTGGTTTGATGATTGATGAACAAGGTCAACCTAAAGTGATCGAGTTTAACTGTCGTTTTGGTGACCCTGAAACTCAGCCAATCATGATGCGTTTAAAATCATCATTAGTTGATTTGGTTCAAGCAGGTATCGAAGGTAATCTTCCTACGGAAGCTGAATGGGATGAACGTAAAACTGTCGGTATCGTGCTTGCATCTCGTGGCTACCCTGAAACGTCTAGTAATGGCGATGTGATTTCAGGTTTAGACACTGAAATGGCAGATGCGAAAGTCTTCCATGCAGGTACAAAAGCGCTTGAGAATGGTGACATCGTCACTGCTGGTGGTCGTGTTCTTTGTGTGACTGCATTAGGTAATACCATTGGTGAAGCTCAAGCCAAAGCATTAGAGCTGTGCCAAAAAGTAACGTTTGACGGCGTTCAATACCGTAAAGATATTGGTTACCGCGCAATTGCACGTGAAAATGCTTAATCTATATTTAAATTAGTAAAAACCCCGCTGAGTGCGGGGTTTTCTTTATTTACTATATATCTGCTTAATGTAACTAGCTACTTTTTCAATTTCTGGAAAAATAGTTGCTTCGGTAATCCCCAAAATTTCAAGTTGCCCAATTATTCTTGCTTTATCACTATGCGGAATAATAATTTTTTTATTCTTAGTCAAAATTAAACTATCATTTAATTTTGCAGGTTTGTCTTTCTTAAAATTATCAATCCCAAATAAGAAAAATGCGCTATCTTGTCGAATCACACGTTGATTATCCATTTTAGGTTTTACACATAAAACCTTGGAGAGAACATTTGGCTCTATACGTGGTTCGAAATGAGGTTTTTCACTCTGGATTTCGTAAACCAACTTCTTAACATGGTATTGGGAGTTAAACTCCACCCACATTTCATCATACCCATCATCGAGAAACATTAGGTCTGTATCTATATTCGGAGTTATCCAAAAATCGTAAGAAATACGGCTTAAATTAGATAAGATACTAACAGTATCACTGTCATAATATTTGATAGACGATTTAGGTACTTTAAAAACAATCAATTCTGCATCATTCTTTGACTTAGATTGACATGCAAAATATAAAGCAATTAATGGGTTTGTTGTTATATCCAGTAAACGTGTTGGCAGTGAGTAATGCTGCATTTTTACCAAAAATTCGAATGTAGTTTTACAATGTTCAAAATCCTGTGGACACCTAAGCAGTAACTCTTTAAAAATAATATGCTCATTTTTTATGATTCCATCACGATAAATATAAGGCTCAAGCTTATAGTCTTTATTTGAATGTCCCCTAAAAAAGATTGCATGATCATTCGAAATCAATTCATATTCATTTAATTTTTTTAAAATTTCTGCAACACCAATCTGCTGTTTAGACATGTAAAACCCAATGAAAAATTATTTTTTATGTAGATAAATTTATAATACATATAAACCTTTTGCTTTTGCAGATTTAGATTCCATATGGATATTAAAATTGAGACCCCTCGCCTTATCCTGCGCCAATGGCAAGATTCCGATACTGCCCCATTTATCCAAATGTGTGCAGATGAGGATGTGATGCGTTATTTTCCCTCCCCATTGACACCTGAACAAAGTTTACGATTTATCGAAAAAGTGACTCGGCAGATTGATCTGCATGGTTGGGGTTTATGGGCAGTTGAGCTAAAAGAGACTAAAGAATTTATTGGTTTTATTGGCCTGCAACCACAGCCTGATTTGTTTGAGTTTTCGCCCTGTATTGAAATTGGCTGGCGACTTGCAAAAGAGTATTGGCATCAGGGTTATGCCACTGAAGGTGCACATGCAATCCTAGATTATGCCTTTAATAATTTAAACCTAGATAAAGTTGTGTCATTTACTGCCAAATCAAATACCCCATCTGAGGCTGTGATGAAAAAGATAGGCATGGTAAAGATTCAAGAATTTCAGCATCCAAAGTTGCCGGAAGATCACCCTTTATGTTGGCATGTGTTGTATGAGATCGATCAAAGCAATTATTCAAGTAAATAAGAGTTGATTTAAGTCCTCCTTAATCATTCATTAAAAAAGATCTTTCAGTAGCTTAATGAGCTGATGGATTTATCATATTTATTCATTTTTATGATTTCTATTGGATAAAATCTTATAAAGATCAATATTTAAACGGTTTGGAATTTTGGCTTATCTTCAATAAAAATAATATATTGTATTCATTAATATTTTGATCATTTTCATCTAATTTATATTCTATTAAAAAGATAAATAAATACTTTTTATTCACTATATTGAATAAACAATAATTGCTATGATTGCGCCCATCCAGAGCATCATTTACGACTATATCTTTAAATAACCTCTATTTACTCTCTCCAAATAGAAAAAGTATATAGCGTTTGGTGAACTCTAAACCGATCAAACTAACGTGAACTATTGCAGTACATTTGCATTTTCCCTGCCGGAGCCACATGCGACTCGATCTAAGGTCAGCTGAAAGTGTAATAAAACTCCACTTTAACATGATCTTAAAATGCATATACTTTAGGCAACACGAGAATTAGGACATCTTTATGAAAAAGCTACTTGGCGTTTTACTCAGCGCATCTGTACTGACTTTAACTGCATGCGGAAAACAAGAAGCGCCTGCAACGGACGCAGCACAAAACAAAGATTCAGGTGAATTGCAAACGGTTACTATGGCATCGACTGGTTCAGATGCTGACGTATGGCGTTACATTTCAACTTTGCCTGAAACCAAGCAAGCTGGCATCAAGCTGGATGTAAAAAACTTCACTGACTATGTGTCGATGAACACTGCTGTTGCCAATAAAGAAATTGATGTTAACGCATTCCAGTCTTATGCCTATATGGTGGCTTATAACGACGCTAATACACAAAAGATTGCTCCACTTTCTACGACTTATCTTGAGCCAATGGGGATTTACTCAAGCAAAGTAAAAAAAGTAGAAGACTTTAAAACTGGCGCTACGATTGCCATTCCAAATGACGGCGCAAATGAATCACGTGCACTGTTATTATTGCAATCTGCGGGTTTGGTAAAACTTAAACCGAACTTTGATCTGGTTAAAGGTACGCCTGCTGACATCACTGAAAATGCGAAACAGATCGTGATCAAGCCGATTCAAATGGCAACAGCAGTACGTGTAAAAGACGAAGTCGATGCGATTGTTTTAGGTAATACCCTGGCAATGGAAGGTGGTCTGAACGTATTGAAAGATGCAATCTACTATGAAGCCATTGATCAAAGCACTAAAATGAACGTGAACGTTTTAGCAGTTGCAGCCGATCGTCAAAATGATCCTGTACTTCAAAAAGTTGGCCAGTTGTATCATACTCCTGCTGTGAAAGCCTATGTTGATGAACACTTTGGCGGTACAAAGGTTGCGGTAAACAAACCGGTAACTTATTTGACCGAAGCAAAGTAATACAATAATCAATACTCAAAACAGGCAAGGATAACTTGCCTGTTTTTTTATTCGTGATGCAGTATTTGACACTATGATTAAATTTAAAGACATCTCCAAACAGTACGAGCTGAAGGGTCAGACCTTACATGCTCTGAACCGGATCAACCTGCAGATTCCGACTGGCAGTATCTTTGGTATTATTGGCTATAGTGGTGCTGGTAAAAGTACCCTGATTCGCCTGATTAACCTGCTGGAACGACCAACTTCGGGCCGGGTAATAATTAATGGTACAGATTTTACTGCTTTGGATGCCAAATCATTGCGTCAGGAACGTACCCAGATTGGCATGATTTTCCAGCACTTTAACCTGATGCAGACCAAAACTCTGGCTGCCAATATTGAAATGCCAATGAAACTGCTTGGCTGGAGTAAAGCTGAACGGGAAAAGCGTCTTGAAGAATTGCTGGACTTTATTGATTTAAAACATAAACGCAATGCTTTTCCAGATGAACTTTCTGGCGGTCAGAAGCAGCGTGTCGGTATTGCCCGTGCCTTAGCGAATCATCCAAAGATCTTGTTATGTGATGAAGCAACCTCAGCTCTCGATCCGCAAACCACCAAGTCTGTACTGCAACTGCTGAAACGCATTAATCAGGAACAAGGCATTACGATTGTGATGGTCACTCATGAAATGGATGTGATTGAAACTGTATGTGATTATGTGGCAGTCATGGAAAAAGGTGATGTGATTGAAACTGGCTCTACCCTACAGATTTTCAGTCAGCCTCAGCATCCGACCACGAAAAACTTTATTCAAACCGTCCTACAGCAAAACTTGCCCGTAAATATTCTGACGAATCTGGAAAATCAGAATCATCAAAGTATTTATTGTTTAAAGTTCCTGGGTAGCTCAGCGCAGGAAACTGTGATTCAGGGCGTTATCAAACAGTTTGATATCAGTTTGAATATCCTGTTTGCCAATATGACTGAAATTAATGGTTCGGTGATTGGACAGATGTTTATCCAGCTTCTCGGTGATCCCGCGCAAATTACAGCTGCAATACAATATCTCCGAGATAACGGCGTACAGGTAGATCAGGCAGGAGTACAGGAATGAGAGACTTAATTGTACAGTGGCTTACTACGATCACTGCGCCTTTCTGGAAAAGCTCGCTGTCGATGGACCAGTTCATGACCGCACTGCAAGAAACTTTCCATATGGTGTTCTTCGCGATGCTGTTTGGTTGTATCTGGGGTTTTATTCAGGCGATTACTCTATTAGTTACTCGTCCAAATGGAATTTTACCAAACCGTGTGATTTATCATGGTCTAAATCCGATTGTAAATGCACTGCGTTCTCTGCCATTTATTATTTTGCTGATCGCAGTGATTCCACTAACCAAGTTTTTGGTCGGCACTTCAATCGGGACTTGGGCAGCGATTGTACCTCTAACTATTTATGTCGGTCCTTATATCGGCCGTCTGGTGGAAACTTCTCTTCTGGAAGTAAATGAAGGCATTATTGAATCTGCCCAAGCCATGGGTGCAACACCAATGCAAATTATTTTCAAGTTTATTCTGCCGGAAGCGCGTAGTTCGCTGATTCTGAATCTTACGACTGCCACCATCAGTCTGATTGGAGCTACCGCAATGGCAGGTGCTGTCGGTGCTGGCGGTATTGGTGATCTGGCGATTTCTTATGGTTATCAGCGTTTTGATACCTCAGTGGTGATCATGACTGTCATTGTATTATTGATTCTGGTACAGATTGTACAGAGTGTGGGTGACTGGTTATCTCGACTGCGTTAAGCTAAATTCCTAAGTAAATAAAGCCCTCTTTTTGAGGGTTTTATTTTCTACCCATAAAATATCTGCATCTTAAACATCGAAGCGAACATTTGATACATGACTTAGCAGCATGGATGCTGCCGTTGATCTGTGGCACATGGAAGTGCCATCAGATCAACAAAGGAGTTTTGTTACTTTTGGCCCGTCAAAAGTAAGGCATAACTACTCAAAATTTAAATTAAAGTAAAAATAATGAAATTCTAATTTTCAAATAACTTCATGAATAAACTTACTGATACTTAAAATTCTTTTGTTACTTTTGAAAGATCAAAAGTAACAAAAATCTTCTGTTGGCTTGATGATACGTACCTGTATCACAAGCCAACGGCGACATCCATGTCGCCTCATACAAATTTAATTTGGGTGCGTAGTTCTATTCCGATAAAATGATAAACATGACTTTAAGTCAATTCTAATTCACAATCTAAAAGTTCAGCATTTCCCCTCAATTTCAAACTGAAACAATAAATCCCGTGCTAAACTATCGAGTGGTTTTAGCAGGGACTCATTTATGCACTTTGTTCATCTTGGTATTCATACAGAATTTTCGATTACTGAATCCATCGTACGGATACCGGACCTGGTCAAAGCTGCTGCTAATGACGAGATGCCAGCACTCGCGCTAACCGATTTGTCTAATCTGCATGCCGCAGTCAAATTCTATAAAAAATGTCTGGATAAAGGCATCAAACCAATTCTCGGTTCTGAAATTCGCCTGAATGATGCCGAGCATCGTGTCACCCTGCTTTCCATGACCAATAAAGGCTGGCGCAACCTGACCGAACTGGTCTCTGAAGGTTATATTAGCGGCCAGCAACTGGATATTCCTTGTGTACAAAAAGATTGGATCTTAAAGCAGCACGATGACATGATCGTATTGCTGGGTATGCAATCTGATGTCGGCAAAATGCTGATTACCTCAAATCCCGATAAGGCTGAACCTTTACTACAAGAATGGGTAGAGAAATTTGGTAATCGCGTATATTTAGCGCTTACTCGTACCAGTCGTCCTAATGAAGACCTTTTCATTGAAGAAGCGGTCAAACTCGCCAAAAAATATAATATCGGTGTAGTCGCACATAATGATGTGCATTTTATTGCACGCGAAGATTTTGAAGCGCACGAAGCACGTGTCTGTATCGCCGATGGTTATGTACTTGGTGATAATCGCCGTCCTAAAACCTATAGTCCTGAACAGTATTTTAAAAGTTCAGCAGAAATGGCAGAGCTTTTCTCGGATATTCCAACCGCGATTGAAAATACCTTTCATATCGCAAGACGCTGCAATGTCACCTTGCGTTTAGGCTTTAATGACCTGCCAGACTATCCGATTCCGGAAGGTCATACCATAGGCAGTTATTTTACCCATTTATGTGAAGTCGGTCTGGAAGAACGCCTAGACTTTCTGTATCCCCCTGAACAACGTGGTGAGGACTGGCCGGAAATCCGTCAGCCTTATGATGAACGTCTGGCCTTTGAAATCAAGATTATTCTGGACATGGGCTTCCCGGGTTACTTCCTGATCGTAATGGACTTCATTCAGTGGTCCAAAGGGAATGGTGTGCCGGTAGGTCCGGGCCGTGGTTCAGGTGCCGGTTCTCTTGTAGCCTACAGTTTAAAAATTACTGACCTTGATCCACTGCGTTATGACCTGCTATTCGAACGTTTCTTAAACCCGGAACGTGTTTCGATGCCTGACTTTGACGTCGATTTCTGTATCGCTGGTCGTGACCGCGTAATTGATTATGTAGCGCGTACTTATGGCCGAGAAGCAGTTTCCCAGATTGCGACCTTCGGTACCATGGCGGCCAAAGGGGCAATTCGTGACGTGGCACGTGTCCTCGGTAAATCCTATGGTCTGGCTGATCGCATTTCCAAACTGATTCCCACCAAACCTTTGGGTTTAAGCCTGGAAGAGTCTCTGGAAGCCGAGCCACAACTGAAAGACGTCGTTACCAATCCCTCCAATCCGGATTATGACGATGCTTCTGAAATCTGGGAAATGGCGCTGAAGCTTGAAGGTATTACCCGGAATACCGGTAAACATGCCGGTGGTGTAGTAATTGCACCAACCAAGCTGACTGACTACTCAGCTGTGATGTGTGATGCTGATGGTACTGCGCGTGTTGCCCAGTTCGATAAGGACGATGTCGAAGCAGCCGGCCTGGTGAAGTTCGACTTCCTGGGGCTGCGTAACCTGACGGTTATTGAAGATGCGGTTAAGAATATCAATAAGCGTATCCAAAGCGATAAACCGCTGGATATTGCTTATATTCCGCTAGATGATAAAGATGCTTATCTGGTCTTTGCCGAAGCCAATACCACGGCAGTGTTCCAGTTTGAATCCGTGGGCATGAAAAAGATGCTGAAAGAAGCTCGCCCAAGCAAATTTGAAGAGATTATCGCGTTCGTATCATTGTACCGTCCGGGTCCAATGGACCTGATTCCTGACTTTATCCATCGTATGCACGGCGGTGAGTTTGAATATCTGCATCCCCTGCTTGAAGGCGTATTAGAGCCAACTTACGGGATTATGGTCTATCAGGAACAGGTAATGCAGGCTGCACAGTTCTGTGCCGGCTATACCCTCGGTGGCGCGGACTTGCTGCGTCGTGCCATGGGTAAGAAAAAGCCTGAGGAAATGGTCAAGCAGCGTAAAATCTTCATTGAAGGTGCTGCGAAAAAAGATATTGATGAAGCCACAGCTAACCATATCTTCGACTATATGGAAAAATTTGCCGGCTATGGTTTTAACAAATCGCATGCGGCAGCTTATGCTCTTGTTGCTTACCAGACGGCATGGCTGAAAGCCCATTATCCGGCTGAGTTCCTGGCAGCGGTGATGTCTTCGGAAATGCAGAATACCGATAACGTGGTATTCCTGATTGATGACTGCCGCAAGAATAATCTGGAAGTGTTACCACCGTCAGTTAATATGTCCATCTATCAGTTCCATGCTACTGATGAAAAAACCATTGTCTATGGCTTAGGAGCGATTAAAGGCGTTGGTGAAGCGGCTATGCAGTCGGTGATTGAATCCCGTCAGAAAGAAGGTCCCTATAAAGACCTGTTTGACTTCTGCCATCGTATTGACCTGAAAAAAATCAATAAACGGACTTTGGAAGCCTTGATTCGTGCCGGTGCTTTGGATTGCTTGGGCATCGAGCGTGCTGACCTGATGGCACAACTCCCTGAAGCGGTACAGGCTGCGGATCAGGCTCGCCAAAACCGTGAAACTGGTATTATGGATCTGTTTGGTGAAGTTGAAGAAGTTCAACGCAAACCTTCTAAGCCAGTCAAACCGTGGTCCGATGAAGTCCGCCTTAAAGGCGAAAAAGATACGCTTGGTCTATATCTGACTGGTCACCCGATTGATGTTTACCGTAATGAACTGAAAGCTTTTGTACCGTGTCAGATCAATGAACTGACCCCAACCCGCCGTGGTGTGACGACGGTATTTGCAGGCCTGGTGGTAGATGTAGCCAACTTTCCGAACCGGATGATGGTGACGCTGGATGATGGTACGGCACGGATTGAAGTCTCGACCAATCATGAACGTTTTAACCGCTTTAAAGACATCGTTCAGGTGGATCAAGTGGTGGTAATTGAAGGCGAAATTTATGAGCGCGAAGGTTTTGACCGTCCAATGGGTCGTCTGACTAAAGCCTTTAGCCTGAACGAAATCCGCCAGAAACGAGCCAATAGCATCAAGATTACCCTGCAAGCGGAACATTACAGTAAAACCCTCAGCCGTGATCTGCAACAGATTCTCATGCCATATACCAATGTGGATATGAGTACGCATATTCCAGTCATTCTTTATCTGGATTATGACTATGCAACGACTGAGCTGCATCTGGGCCTGAACTGGAAAGTTGCTCCGTTGGATGAGCTGCTGGTCAAATTACGGGACTACTTTGGTAAAGCTGCCTTGCATATTGAATATCAGGTTAAATCTAAAGCTGCCCGTGCGGTGTCTTATGAAGAAGCCAAGCCGGTTGAAGTGCAGCCTCCTCCTGCAGATATGAGTATGGATGATGCCCTGGCGCAATATGAAGCCGAGTCTCAGCCGCAATATTCATAAATTCTGACCTTTAAAATATTTATATTGGAATCATCATGAGTCAAATTGACAATGCTGCTGTTTCAGCACATCTCTCCCATGTGCGTATTGTCATGGTTAATACCACCCTGCCTGCCAATATCGGTAGTGCTTTACGTGCCATGAAAACTATGGGCCTGTCCAAGCTGGTTTTGGTTGCACCAAAAACCTATCCACATCCGGATATTGATGCCTTGGCTGCAGGTGCGACCGATCTGATCGAGCAGATTGAAATCGTCGAGACACTGGAAGACGCGATCAAAGATTGCCAGATCGTTTTTGGAACCAGTGCACGTAGCCGCACGATTCCCTGGCCTCTTCTGGATGTGCGTCCTGCGGCTGAAAAAGCGCTGTCTGCGGTCGTGCAAGAGCAACAGGAAATTGCGATTCTGTTTGGTCGTGAAGACCGTGGCCTGACCAATGAAGAACTGGCAATGGCGAATTATCACCTCACTATTCCAGTGAATACTGACTACGGTGTACTCAATGTCGCACAAGCAATTCAGGTCATCTGCTATGAACTGCGTATGGCTGCATTGGATCAGGTAGAACATCCACGTGATGCTAAAGCCACCATGCAGGTCATTGATGGCATTGAAATGGAATGGGATGAACCGCTGGTGAATCATGAACAGATGGAACAGTTCTATCCACATTTAGAAAAAATGCTGGCAGAAATTGAGTTTATGGATCCTAAAAATCCACGATTGCTACCTTTACGCTTGCGTCGCCTATTTGGACGTATACAATTAGATCGTATGGAATATCATTTACTCCGTGGTATTTTCAGCCGGGTTCAGGCCTTAAATAATGGCACCTGGAAGAAATCTTCACACACTACCCAACAGGACAAGGATCAAATCTAATGTTTAAACAGCTCAAAGAGGATATACAGGCTGTCTTCGCGCGCGATCCTGCTGCACGCAACACCCTGGAAGTCTTGACCACATATCCTGGCATTCACGCGCTGATGATGCATCGTGTGGCGCATGAACTGTGGAACAAAGACTGTAAAGGCACAGCACGTGCTTTATCCTCATTCAGCCGTTTTGCTACAGGAATTGAAATCCATCCGGGTGCCAAGATTGGCCGCCGTTTCTTTATTGACCATGGTATGGGTGTGGTGATTGGTGAGACAGCTGAAATTGGTGATGATGTTACTCTTTATCACGGTGTAACCTTGGGGGGTACGACCTGGAATAAAGGCAAACGTCATCCAACCCTGGAAGATGGTGTGGTTGTGGGCGCTGGCGCAAAAATTCTCGGTCCGTTTACAGTTGGTAAAAATGCCAAGGTCGGTTCTAATGCTGTTGTAACCAAAGCCGTACCGGCCAATACCACAGCGGTCGGTAACCCTGCCCGGTTTATTACTAAAGACCAGCCGAAAGATGAAGCTGAAGCTCGTCGTCGTGATTATGCAGAAAGTATTGGTTTCCAGCCATATGCGACGACACAAGATCAGTCTGATCCGATTATTGAAGGTATGCGTGTCCTACTTGACCGTATTCAGCAAAATGAAAAACGCATGAATATGCTTTGTAACCGTTTATCTATGCTTGACCCTACTTTCAAGAAAAACCAGCTGAATGAACATCCGCTCAGCAAGGAAGATCTAAAGATTCTGGAAGAAGCTCGCCGTGAGTGCGAAGCACAGACTTCTCAGTCTAAGGCCTGATCAAAAACGGTAACACGCCGTAACTTGCATGTTCGCTACAGTTTTCTTAGACTGACGAACATGCAATCTCACAATTTTTCAAAATAACATAAATGGATGTATACCATGACATTTAAGCCTTTGGCACTTGCCTGCTTCGCAGCGCTGGCATTGACCGCATGTTCAACTCCATCCTCAAAGCAAGACACACCTAAAAATGCAATGGTGTTCGCTGAGCCGGAACTGACCCCACCCTTTTATGCATTAAATCCATTCAATTATAACGAACCACCTCCATTTGAAGTGCACTTGCAGAAAGCTGCTGCTGCGCCTGTCACCAAAATGGTGGTGAACCGTGCTGATAACCCATCAGAAAAAATTACCCTTGATGTGAATCGTCTGATCATTCCAACCGTAAACAGCAATACGCGTTCTATGCGTTATGCGACTTTAGCTGGGCCGAATGAAATTGATATCACTGAAATTGATGATTTCTTGCAATTAGTTGAAGGTAAAGCACGACACTATCCACCACGTTTCAGTGACCGTCAGGAACGTAGAGGTTTTGAACTGAAATTGAAACGTGTCACTCAGGAACTCGATACTTTAGCTGCCAACAATAATGCCTCTTTCGATATTTTAATGCGTGCATTTAAAGCCAGCGTTATGGCGCGTAATCTCGACCTAGGTTCAGTCTATACTACTAAATCATTGGCTTATGCACAGCGTATTCTGAAATTGAACCAGGATGATGCTGAAGCCAACTTCTGGTTCGGTTTTGGTCTGTCTGAGGGTGGCGGTCAGCGTGAAGCGATTCCTTATCTGGAAAAAGCCATGAAAGCTGGTGTTCAGGAAGCCTACTTATCTGCGGCCAACAACTACATTGCCATGGAAAATAAAAAGAATGCAGTTCAGGTGCTGAAAAATTATAAGGTGAAATACCCACAAGAAGCACAAGTAGCAGACCAGCTGATTCAGGAAATTGAGAAGCAAGGTCGCTGGAATGTATGGCAAGTGCTGACACCCAAAAATTAAAGTGAAAATGCTCGTGATCTGAGTTACAAAATAGACTGCTTCGGCAGTCTTTTTTCTGATAAAAATAAGTAAAATACAAAACATTATTTCAATATTTAACTGAGCATTCAGATTTCATATGCACTATAAAATGAATAAAGCATTCGTCCTCTGTTCACTCTTATTCACCACAGTCCTGACTGGCTGTCAGGTGGTCAGTGTGAAAGAACAAGCCTTCAATGTCACCATCAGTAATGAACGTGACAGCATTTTAACCAGAGATAAACTGAGTGAAGCCAGCCTGAATGTTCTGTCCATGACTGGGCGTGAAGCACGCATCTGTACCGAACAACCGCAGGAATGCGTAGAGGCGCTCAAGGAGATCCCACAGATTCTGGATGAACAGCTTCTGTCTACTGCCAGTGAGTTGTATCTGGCCAAATCGCTGCAATTGGGTAAAGGTTCAGAATGCAAAAGCAGCGTTCTAACCAAGACCCAGTCTGAAGAAAAAAAGCAGCTACAAAAACAGAATATCCAGAAATGCCAAGATCAGCAGCTGGCGATGCTGGACCAAAGTATTCGTTATAGCTATGCCTATCTGTTCAAAACCCAGCGTGCGCCACAAGATCGTATCTTTGACAACCGTCAGGTACAGATTCGTGACTTTTATAACCTGGCGATCTCACATTTGATCCATGTTTATTCCGAGCGTCATCAGGCCAAAGAGGGCAGCCGCAAGATTCAGGTCGGCAACAGCATTTATACAGTAGATTTCGAAAACTATCCTGAAATTAAGGACCAGCCTTTTGAGAAGCTCATGTCGACCTATAACATGAATTTCTCTGGTCTACGTTCAATTACCCGTCGAGACGGTTTTGGTTCGGAATTTGTAGTAGTCCTTCCCGAAGAAAAACGTATCACACCAAATAAAAAATATATTGTCGACCCACTGAATTTCAAATATGCAGAAGGCAGCAATCCGAATATTCATTCGGCGCGTTATCTGGCCACTACTATTACCGCAGTTCCTAAATCTGCGACCAGTATTGATCAGATTATTAACGGTCCGGAATTCCAGCTCAAATTGCATGATCCCTACAAACATGAAAAAGTAACCGTTGCAGGTAAACAATATGCGCTGGCTGCAAATTTCTCGGCGCCCTATGGCTTATGGCTGGCTGAAAATAACCTAGGACGTGCTGCCTATCTGGTGCTGATTGACCGGGATGACAACCTGATCATGCCGCATCTTTATATGCTTGAACCCTACAATCCGAAGAAAAAAGTGATTGTCCTAATCCATGGCCTAGCCAGCAGTCCTGAAGCCTGGATCCGTCTCACCAATGACATCATGGGTGATCCGGTACTGCGGGAAAATTTCCAGGTCTGGCAAGTATTCTATTCAACCAATATGCCAATTCTGGAGAGCCGTTATCAGATCAATGCCCTGATCCAGCAAGGTTTCCAACGCATCAATGCGCAGGATCCTGCCAAGAAAGATGCCGTACTGGTTGGTCATAGTATGGGGGGTGTAATTGCCCGCCTCTTGGTAAGTGATGCCAATCTGATTCCACGTACTGAAGAGCTGATTAATAATAGCCGCCGTATCGAACGGTTCCGCAATAATCCATTATTTAAAGCACGTTTGCAGCTTAAACCGATTCCCAACTTTAACCGGGGGATTTTTTTGGCTACCCCACATCGCGGAACTGATTATGCAGATCGCTGGTTTACCTTGGCGGCCCGTAAAATTATCCGTTTACCGGGTGCATTTCTGGGCGCATTTGCAGATACCTTACAAGGTGATATTGGACTGGATGATTTCATCAAGGAAGTTGGCCATGACATGATTCAGAACGGTCCAAGCGATTTATCCAAAAATTCGAAATTTAATGCGCTGACCCGTGATGTCGTGCCATACAAAGGCTTTAAGTTCCACAACATTATAGGTAATACGACAGATAGTACCGATAAATCAGTGATGACAGATGATGTGGTTCCCTATCAAAGTGCCGAGCTAAAAGGCGCAATTTCTGAGGAAATTATCAAAGGTGGTCATTCGATTCAGGAAACGCCTGAAGCTGTACTCGAGTTACGTCGTATCTTGAGGTTGCACCTGACTGAACTCGGTTTATATCAGCCGCAAAAAGTACTGAAATAAGTATAAAAAACCGAAGTTAAAACTTCGGTTTTTTATTTTCTCTCTTGCGAAATAGCTATAAATCTAAAGTTACTTAATTTAAGAGCATGTAAATTGATAAGCACTTCTAAGAGATGATAAAGATAGTTAGGCAATCAAATTACTTTTTTTATGATATATATGAAATATAATTTTTTTATATATAAAAGGATATTTCTTGAGCAGGATACTTTATCTGTGCTATCAATAGTTTAACCATTCGATACAATCTACAGTATCAGTAGTTAAACGACTTTATTTGCTTAGTAATGGTACTTTATGAAATTAGCTGGCTCTAAACAGATTAGCCATGAAAAAGTAAATGAGCTGATTGCACATGGACTGAACTATGTGTATTTCAGAAAAGAACTCGAGCTAATCTATCGCCAGCAATACCGTGACGAAGCTGCTTATGAATTTCGTTTTCGGGGCAGCATTATTCTGGTTCTGTATTTTGTGCTCAGTTACGGGATCTTTCAGACCATTTCAATCGATGAAAAACTGATCCATTGGCTTTCTCTGTATGCCTGGGTTGGGGTAATTACCATCGCAGTTTGGTTAATGTCGTTTAGCAAGCCGTTTAATCGTTTTTTTGACCTGTATACCACGTTAGGTGCGACCAGTGCGGTCGCGATTTCTTTTGTGATTATTCCCGTGATTGGCCAGGATATTGATAATGTGACGCCCTGCTGCACGTGGCCATGATGTATGCAGTCGTCATTAACTATAGCTTTGTCGGTATGCGCTTTTATTCAGCACTCATTGCGGGTTGGGGCGGTGGACTGATTGGTTATCTGGTCACGGTTTCTCTCAACTACGATATTGACTGGACCTTCTTACATCGTACCTATACGTTTAGCAGTCTCCTTGGAATGATTATTGCCTATGCGATTGACCGCCAGCATCGTGAGAACTATTTGCAAAATTGTATTATCGAACTGTATAAAGAGGAACTGACTCAACAGGCACAAGAACTGGAACGGTTGACCCAACTTGATGCGCTCACTGGCCTGGCCAATCGACGTTATCTGACAGAATATCTGGACACACAATGGCGCCACGCACTACGACATCAAGCGCCTTTGAGTATCATGATGGTGGATATCGATTACTTTAAAAACTATAACGACCACTTTGGACATATTGCCGGTGATGCATGTCTACAATTGGTAGCCCAACAGTTACAAGGCATTTCTTCCCGCAGTATGGAACTGGCAGCACGTTATGGTGGAGAAGAATTTTTACTGGTCTATCCTTATATCAATGAAGTAGAAATACAGAAAATTGCCCAGGAGCTGATCCAATGCATCAATGCTTTGCAGCTGTTCCATCCTGCCAGTCAGGTCTCGGGTCATGTCACGGTGAGTATTGGCTGTGCCAGTATCAAGCCTCAGGAAAATGATCGCCTGGCTGATTTTATTGCTCAGGCTGACGAAGCGCTGTATGCTGCAAAAGCAGAGGGCCGTAATCGCTTTAAGATCGCTCCTCGTCAGTCTAAAAACAATGTGTATATGATTTAGACCTGACTCCGATCCATATTTTTAGTGTTTAAAACCGGTAATCTTTCATTAGACTCGACAGAAGTCATCGAATCCATTTCTTTCTAAAAATTAATTTTGCTAGACTTAGCTCAATACACATTTTGCATGGCTGTTTTGATGGTTTCTGCTTGGGCAAATGAATAGCGACTATATTGCCTTCAGCTCATCAGCCTTAACCAGTCTGCCCATTATTTTTTAAAGGATTTCTTCTTAATGACCAGTTCAGAACTCATGGCTGATCTTTCTACCCTAACACCTATGATGCAGCAATACATGTCGGTCAAAATGCAGCATCCACACTCATTGATGTTTTATCGCATGGGTGATTTCTATGAACTGTTCTTTGAAGATGCCCATAAGGCCGCCAAAATTTTAGGCATTACCCTGACCCATCGCGGTAAAGCCAATGGTCAGCCAATTCCGATGGCCGGTGTACCTTTCCATGCTGCTGAAGGATATCTGGCTCGTCTGGTAAAAAAAGGCGAAACGGTGGTGATCTGCGAGCAGATCGGTGAAGTGACTGGTAAAGGTCCAGTTGAACGTGGGGTCGTCCGAATTATCACTCCCGGGACTTTAACTGATGATGCCTTATTAGGTGTGCATCAAACCTCCAACCTGGTTGCTCTGTGTGTTCAACACCAACAAATCGGAATTGCACTTCTCGATCTGAGTGCGGGTTTATTTAAAGTCCAGCAAATCGATTATGACTTAAGTCAGTTAGCCATTGAGTTGGCACGCCTGATGCCAAGCGAAATTGTGGTGGATGAAAATCTGCAAGATCAGGCACTGATAGAACACTTAAAACAACAGCTAGATGTTCCAATCAGTAAACGTCCGAATGTCGACTTCAACCAGAACAATGCCCAGAAGACCTTATGCGACCAGTTTGCAGTAAGTACACTTTCAGGTTTCGGAATTGATCATCTGCCTTTGGCCAAAGCTGCTGCGGCTGCATTGATTCACTATGCTAAAGAAACCCAGAAAACGGCTTTACCGCATATCCGAACCATTCAACTGGAACAAAGTTCAGACTTTATTGCACTGGATCCAGTCACCCGTCGTAATCTTGAGCTAATTGAGCCTTTATTTGAACATGGTACTTCATTGTTCCAGCTGATCAATGATTGTCAGACCGCTATGGGTGGCCGTCTGCTTAGCCGCACCCTGATGCAACCGCTTCGTGATACTGCGATACTGGATGAGCGACTGGATGCGACACAGGCATTACTTGAAGGTTTCCATGAATCGCCAGTCCGTCTGGTCTTAAAAGAAATCAGTGATATTGAACGTGTACTCAGCCGTATCGCTTTAGGTAGTGCTCGTCCACGTGATTTAGTGCAGTTGCGTCAAGCCTGTGCACAGATTCCATTTTTACGCCATGCGTTACAACCGCTGTTAAGTCAGCAGAATTCGAAATTATTACAACAGCTGAATGAAGAACTGGGCGATTTTCATGGTCTGCATCAGCGCCTGATGTCCGCCATTGTTGAAAATCCACCAGTATTGCTACGTGATGGCAATGTCATTGCAGAAGGTTTCGATAGCGAGCTGGATGAGCTACGTAAAATTCGTGATCATGCCGGACAGTTCCTGATTGATCTGGAAATTAAGGAACGGGAGCAAAGCGGTATTCCTACCCTGAAAATCGGCTACAACCGTGTCAGTGGTTATTATATCGAACTCACTCGTGCACAAGCCGAACAGGCTCCTGAGCATTATATTCGTCGTCAGACGCTGAAAAATGCTGAGCGTTATATCACGCCTGAACTAAAAGCTTTTGAAGATAAAGTGCTGTCTAGCGAATCTCGTGCGCTTGCTCGTGAAAAAATGCTGTTCGAAATGTTGCTAGATGAACTGCGTCAGGATATTGGCAATCTACAGATGATGAGCAGTGCGATTGCCCAGATCGACCTATTGGCAAACTTTGCGCATCAGGCACGTTTGCGTAACTGGTCACGCCCGAAATATAGTCCGGAAATTGGCTTGAAAATCCAGGCAGGCCGTCATCCTGTTGTGGAAGCTTTAAGCAAAACTGCCTTCACTCCAAATGATACACAACTCGATTATCAGCACCGGATGGCCATTATCACCGGTCCAAACATGGGCGGTAAATCTACCTTTATGCGTCAGACTGCACTGATTGCCCTACTGGCCTATTGTGGTAGTTATGTTCCGGCGCAGGCTGTAACCTTGGGGCCAATTGACCGCATTTTTACCCGGATCGGTTCGGCAGATGACCTGTCTACAGGTAAATCCACCTTCATGGTAGAAATGACCGAAACTTCGCAGATTCTGCATCATGCGACTAGTCAATCACTCGTGCTGATGGATGAAGTCGGTCGTGGTACCAGCACTTATGATGGTCTGTCCCTAGCTTGGGCATGCGTACTTGATCTCACCCGACGTATTCAATGTTTATGTCTGTTTGCTACGCATTATTTTGAGTTAACTGAACTGGCCAGCGAATCAGGTATTGATAACTATCATGTGACTGCCCGTGAAGTGAATAGTAACCTGATTTTGCTGCATAAAGTGCAACAAGGTCCAGCCAGCCAGAGTCATGGCCTACAGGTCGCCAAACTTGCCGGTATTCCAGCAAGCGTAATCCGGGAAGCACAAAACCGACTGCGTATTCTGGAAAAGCAGCATCACACCAAGCCTCAAAGTCCACAACCTGATCTGTTTGTGATTGAACAGGTCGAAACAGTCGTTGAGCGGATTATTGAGGTGGAAAAACCATCAGCTGCACTTGAACTGCTGGAAGACATTGATGTCGACAGCCTCAGTCCGCGTGAAGCCTTACAGCAGCTTTATGCACTGAAAGATCTACTGAAACTACCAGGCTAAACTCTTCAACCGCTTCATTCAGTATGAGGCGGTTTTGTTTTAGGTAGCTATAATCTCTGAATTTGATATCTGTATCGGTTTTTTTGCAAAAATAACAGCCCTATATATAACAAATATCAATAAAAGGAATTGTTAGTTGCTGCGGTTTTTGCCTAAAATACACATTAGTTATTAGAACCATATTTTTTAGGTAGCTGTCGCCATGACCTTCGTTGTCACTGAAAATTGTATTAAATGTAAATATCAAGACTGTGTTGAAGTTTGCCCTGTAGATTGTTTCTATGAAGGTCCGAACTTCCTTGTAATTAACCCGGACGAATGTATCGACTGCGCGTTATGTGAACCAGAATGTCCTGCAAATGCAATTTTCTCTGAAGATGAGTTACCTGAGGGTCAGGAGGTATTCATCGAATTGAATGCTGAGCTGTCTCAAAAATGGCCGAATATCACCCAAATTGGTGATCAGCCAGCTGACCGTGAAGAATGGAACGGTAAAGCAGACAAACTGCAATATCTTGAAAAGTAATTTTCAAATCCCCAAAAAAGATCAGCATAGTCTGGTCTTTTTTTGTACCTGATGCACACATTTCATTGCAATTTATCCTGAATTCCTTCGCAAAAGTGGACTAAAATAGCGCTATTTTATAAATACCTGATTTCTAATAATGAAGCATTTTTACAAGGGATTATTGGGTCTCAGCATGATCCCTTTTGTCATGGTGGGCTGTACCACTGCGACAAAGAAACCAATGACCTTGCCAGATGGAAAACGGATTTACATTCCTCAGGAACAGGTTAAGGTTGACCGTAAGGTGCTGCCTAAGAGTATTCCTTTTGCCTATACCAACTGGGCAGCCGTAGCAAATAACCTCTCTCGTGTACGCGAGTATGAAGTATTTTTAGAACGTAATTCGGTAGGCAATATCATTCCAAGTTTTGAATTGATGCGTACTGCACGTGACTGGTCGCGTTGTGGTGGACCACAGTATATGGTGCCAAGCCGTGAGTTGTGGAGCAATCAGTTGCCAACGTTACGTGTATTTAAATATCTGGTTGCAGCCAATGTCCTCAATGATTTCGAAGTGACCTCAGTTTATCGTGATCTGCCGCTCAATAAATGTGCTGGTGGTGCTAACTCTTCACGTCACCTGTATAACTCTGCGATTGATTTCCGTATTGGCCCGGAATTTCCGCAGCCTGAAGATTATGCCTATATTGAGAATACCAAGTTCAAACTTTGCCAGTTCTGGATACAGCATGGTCAAAGCCTGAATATGGGCTTAGGTCTATATGCTTCAGGTCAGATCCATATTGATACCCAAGGTTACCGCACCTGGGGCCCGGATTTAAGCCGTAGATCTTCAATGTGTAATTACTAAGTCATTCCACCTACAATACAGAATCTGTAAATCGTTCTGTATTGTTCATTTTCAAAGCAAATATAAAACAATAAATTGCGCTCCACTGCGAAAGGTTTAAAATGCCTGCATCGCAACAAAGGTGCTCAAGCTATGCAACAAATGTGGACAGATCTCGACAATTATATTGATTCACATTTAATTCCAGATGATCCTATTCTGAAACAGACTCTTGAAAATACAGCTGCGCATGGATTTCCTGATCATCTGGCGGTAGCTGCCAATCAGGGCATGCTGTTACAGATGCTGATTCAGATGAATGGCTGCAAGCGTGTACTTGAACTGGGAACTTTTGCTGCATATAGCACCATGTGGCTGGCACGTGCCCTGCCTGAAGATGGTTATATCCTGACCATTGAAGGTCGTGATACGCATGCCGCGATGGGTCAGGAAAATATCGAACGTGCCAACCTTAAACAGACAGTCGAACTTAAATGTGGCCGTGCGGCAGATATTCTAAAAGCCCTACCAGAAGATACAGAACCATTCGATTTTATCTTTATTGATGCGGATAAACAGAGCTATCCTGAATATCTGGAGCTCAGCCTGAAACTGTCTCGTTCAGGTACAGTAATCTTTTTAGACAACGTGATTCGTGCTGGGGCAATTATTGATTTGGACAATAATAAGCCAAGTATTGAAGGTATTCGCAGCATGTTTGAAGCAATGCAGAATCACCCGCGCCTACTTTCCAGTACTGCTCTACAGACCGTGGGCAGCAAAGGTCATGACGGTTTTGCACTGGCTATTGTCAAATAACAGTCTGAGAGCAAAAAACACCCAATAAAGTATTTTAAATATATAACAATAACTTATGAAATGTAACCACAGAGTTATCCACAATATATGAGGATAACTCTGATTATTTTTAAATCAAACTGTAACAATTTCCAACTTCAAGCTTTTTAATTTCGTGGAATTGTTATTTTAACTTTATAACGCTTTTTCCAATATTTTCCTTTACTTGGCAACCAGAAGCGGTACTTTGGAATTGCGGAAAATGGTGGTTGCGATACTACCCAGGAAGAACTGGTGGATTTTGCTGTGACTGAATGCACCCAGCACAATCAGCTGAATTCCCTGCTCCTGCTGATAAGACAGAATGTTCTCTGCCACATCACCATAGCGGTATTCAGGAACAACATCCAGTCCAGCTTCTTTCAGATAGTTCAACGGTTCATTCAGGATTTCTGCATGATCTCCGACATACAGCAAATGACACTGTAGCAGTTTCAGTAAATCACTTTCTGCAATGCGTTTCATCATCTGGATACAGGTTGGTGAATATTCGTAGGCAAAGATAAAGCGTGTCGGCGGCTTAAAGTTTTCACCCACTGTCATTACCGTACAATTGGCACCACGGATAAAGTTTTCCACATTGGTACCCATCGGCTTGTTTTTCTCAGCCGAGCGTTCACCCAAACGTCCAATGACGACAATATCATCAGGTCTGAGTAACTGAAAGCTTTGTTCCAGGAAATCCCCTTTTTCCTGAATATGGATGGTGTTGATATTGTGTTTTTCTTTGATCTGGTCAGAAATGTGGCGCAGCAGATTATTGCTATAGTCTAAAGCCAGTTCACTCTGTTTCTGTTCAAGTTCGGCCAGTTCTTTTAATAGCATGGCATTGCTTTCAAAACCAATCACACCACTAATTTCCCCCAAATGATAGCTTGCAGGGTAATAATCCAAAACTTGCAATAACACCAGCTCGCGATGGGTCTGCTTGGCAATCCATGCAGCCGCTTCTGCGAGGGCATTAATGCATGGAGAAGAATCAATGCAGGCAATGACACGTTTCATGTTTAGCCTCTCTCATTATAATAAAAGTTCTTAGATATTTTTAAGTTAGCATAGCCTTCGGCAAATGTGCAGCGAATTCTGTAGCACAGGATTTGAATTATGTTATTTTTTATGTGACGTTCTAGTGGCTTATACATTTTTGAACTACCAGAACAATCCTTGTATCGTCTGAAACTCTAATCATGTATTAATCCCGGTAGTGAATCAGTTTGGCCGGGTTACCCGCAACGATCATGCGTTCATCCACATCTTTGGTGACCATACTGTTCATACCAACAATGGCCTGATCCGCAATTTTCACTCCGTCTTTAATACCGACATGAGCACCAAGCCAGACATCACGGCCAATTTCAATCCCTTTGGAACGCACCGGCTGTTTATAAATGGGCTGTTCCAGCGCCATCCCATGATCAAAAGCGTACAGGTGACAATAGGCCGCCATACGCACCTGATCATGTAACTTAATTCCTACCCGTCCACCATCCAGAATACAGTGGTGATTAATCGCGACTTCATTGCCAATTTCTAGTGGCCCATGCAAGGTACAGTCCGCTGCGATAAAGCTATGATCACCAATTACAATTTTTCGGCCCGGTTCAGCGAAAATATGTGCCAGTGGTGAAATAAAGCAGTTCTCACCAATCTCGACTGTTTCCATTTCACGCAGATAGTCCTGATATTCGCGCTGCCACTGTTCTGCCCAGCCCCGGTTTTTAGGCTTGAGTGACCAGTATAGCCACGGCATATAATTCAGACGATGCTTGTGCTGCTCGCGGTATTTCAGTAGAGGGTCCTGCTGCTCAGTCATCTTGGGGCTCATCTATAATTTTTAAGGCTTCACGTCCGCGGCTGATATCCTGAATCTTCAAAGCAAATGGCTCAATCTGATGTTTCTGCATTTGCGCAATAACCTCGATGCCTTCTGCGGTATAATCTTCCTGATAGTCAATCTGTTGCTGATTCAGCTCATATTGAAAAATAGCCCATTCACTAAAATTACAACGAAAGGACACTTTTTTCTTTTCAATCAGTTCAATCTTTTCAGCCAAAACTAGGCATTGTCCCGCACAGCCCCCATAAGCACGAACCAAACCACCCGTACCCAGCTTGATTCCTCCATACCAGCGATTCACCAGCACCAATACATTGGTCAGCTCATTGCCTTCAATGGTCGCTAAAATCGGTCGACCTGCGGTGCCAGAAGGCTCGCCATCATCATTAAAACGCACATTATGTCCAATTTTCCATGCCCAGCACTGATGCGTCGTGGTGGTATCACGATAAACTTCCAGAAAATCCTTTACATCCTGTTCGGATTCCACCGGCGTAGCAAAGGCCTGAAAGCGGCTCTTCTTGATCTCTTCTTCAAAACTGACAAGGCTGGCAATAGTAAAAGACATTGGATTCAAACAATAACATCACTGTGTTGCAGTATAACGTGTTTGCTGGCACAAACAAAAAAGCCCCTATACATAGAGGCTTGATTTTGTACAACTACTATGAAGGATTAGCGTTCGCGTAATGCTTCTTTAGCCTTGTTAAACGGTTTAACCAGATAATCCAGTACGGTTTTTTCACCCGTACGGATATCCACGGTGGCCACCATGCCCGGGGTGATATTAAATTCCTGTCCGGCTTTATTGGTCAGCTTGTCATTTTCGGTACGGATATACACACGATAGTAAAATTGGTCCTGTTTGACTTCATCACGTAGAGTATCGGGGGAAATCACAGTGACTTTACCTTTCAGGCCGCCATAAATCGAGTAATCATAAGCGGTAATTTTGACCAGCGCTTCCTGATCCGGACGGATAAAGGCAATATCACGTGGTGAAATACGCGCCTCGACCAGCAATTTTTCATCCAGCGGTACAATCGTCATCAACTTGCCGTTTTGTGGAATGACGCCTCCCAAGGTCATGACATCAATTTCCTTCACCACGCCACGTACTGGCGATTTGAAAATAGTCCGGTTCAACGTATCGGATTTACCACGTACCACCTGTTGCTGAGTTTCCACATCAGTATTGGCTTTGGCAAGCTCTTCACGCGCTTTCACAAAATACTGGTTCCGCACATCATTCATCTGGTTTTGCAGGTCATTGGCTTCACGCTTTAAACGCAGAACTTCCACTTCGCTTGCAGCACCTTTTGCAACTAATGGTTCAGTCATCGCCAGTTCTTGCTGTACCAGTACCAATGCCTGCTGTAACCCTGCTAAAGATTGTTCCAGATTAGCACGACGCGATTTATATAATGCAGTTTCCTCTGCCACCAGTTTTGGCTCTTTCAGCACCTCTGGCGGGAAGGACAAGGGCGCACCAGTGACTTCAGCACGTAAGCGTGCCGCAGTTGCACGCGAAGAAATTAACAGAGAAGCCGATTCACCCACATTGGATTCAAAACGGGTGGGATCCAGCTGCGCCAATACCTGACCCTGCTCGACAATTTCACCTTCTTTGACGTTCAGCTTGGTGAGGATACCACCTTCCAAAGACTGAATAACCTGTTCCTTGGAAGAGGGAATCACTTTACCGGTGCCTGTCGAAACTTCTTCCAGCTTGAACAGCCATGCCCACGTCAGCAGAATCAGTAAACCTATGCCAATGATCCAGATGATCACACTTGATTTTGGCAAAGGTGGTTCCTGAAAGCTGACTTTGGTTGAACGCTTGATTTCCTGTTGTGCACTCATGCGCTTGCTCCCGTAACACGCTTCGCTCCACCTTGTGATTGATTCAGGATCTGGTCCCGCGGACCATCCATCACAATCTTGCCGTCATTTACGACAATGATGCGATCTACCAATTCAAGTACCGCACGACGATGTGTAGCCACCACCATGGTTCGGCCAATCAGATAAGTTTTTAAATTATCAATCAGCTGTTTCTCAGAAACATCATCAATGGCAGCAGTGGGTTCATCCAGCAATAAAATTCGTGGTTGGCGAATCAGTAAACGAGAAAGTAACAAGGCTTGACGCTGCCCCCCAGAGAAGCCCACACCACCTTCCAGAATGATATGGTCCAGGCCTTCTTTTTTCTCCTGAACAAAGCCCAATGCACCTGTGAGTTGCAAAGCTTCAAGGATTTGCTGGTCAGTTGCCAGTGGTGCACCCAGCGTCAGGTTTTCACGAATGCTGCCATAAAATAACTGTGAATTTTGATTCAGTAGGCTCATATCACGGCGCACATCTGCCGGATCAATCAGGTTCAGGTCAATCCCATCAAGTTTAACCTTGCCCTGTAACGGCGTTTGCATACCGGATAACAACTGCAATAAGGTTGATTTACCGGCACCATTACGCCCCAAAATCGCAATCTTCTCACCGGGCTTGATGTCCAGTTTTGGAATGACTAGAGTCGGTTTAGGGTCATCTTCACCATATTTGAATACTGCCCCGCTCAGCTCGTACTGACCTTCGAGTAATGGGCGGTGAATCAGATGTGAATAATCCGGCTGATCTACCGGCTTTTTCATCAGTTCATCTAAACCGTTTTTCGCGACTTTCGCCTGCTGTAAACGACCCAACACACCGGTAATTTGCGAAATTGGCGCAAGCATACGCGAAGACAGGATTGAACAGGCAACCAGTGCACCTGTGGTCATTTCACCTTCCATAACGGCAAAACAGCCCACTAATACGACGATGGCAAATGTCAGGCCTTGAATCTTTTGCGTCCAGGCGGTCATCAAACCAACGATTTTACGTTGCTGCATGCTGACATCCGCAGACACTTCATTCATATGGTTCCACTGGTTCTGGAAACGCGATTCAGCACGCAGTAGCTTGATGTCTTCAATTCCTTGTACTGCTTCCACCAGCAATGAATTACGGATTGCAGATTCACGCATGCCCATTTGTGCCAGCTCACCCAGTTTCTTCTGTGCCAGAATCCCCGGTAGAATCATTATAGGTACGACTAACAGCATCACCCAGAATAGGTTTCCGCCAATGAGCCAGAAAATCCCCAGGAACAGGAAGAAAAATGGCAGGTCGGCAATTGCAGTCACCGTAGTAGAAGTCACCAGTTCACGGACGCCTTCCAGTTCACGAATCTGTGAAATAAAAGTACCGGTAGATTTTGAACGCTCTTTATTTTTAATGCGTAAGGCATGACCAAAAACCTGGTCAGAAATACGTAAATCAGCGCGCTTGCCGATAATATCAGACAGATAGATCCGGGAGACGCATAAGGTAAATTCGAAGATTGCCGCAATCAATACACCGCTTGCCAGTACCCATAAGGTCGGGATAGACTGTGAAGGAATGACCCGGTCATACACGTTCATGGAAAAGACAATGGTAGCCAGTGCGAGGATGTTCGCGATTAAAGAAGCAAACATCACATCGATATAACGCTTCCAGTCATTCAGGACAATTGACCAGAACCAGTTCTTTTCGAAAGGCTTGATATATTCATCGACCCGGGCATCGGGTACTGAAGACTCAGGACGTAAGATATAAAGGTTTTTAGCACCCTGCTTCAGATGTTCCAGGTTAAAAACCTGAGACAACCCCTGATCGCCACTGAGCTGTACACTAGCTTTGCCTTCACTATCAATGCGCTCGATGACACCCACTTCGCCATTTTCAAATTCTACCAATATTGGCAATTTCCATGGACTGAGCAGACTGGCATGAAATTTATTTTTACGTACATTTAAACCGATCTGACGCGTGACAACTTTGAGCAGCTCGTCAACATCATGATGCTGGTTCCAGTCGAGTTGTAAGCGGATTCTTTCCTCAGATGGCTCGATGCGATAATGCTTGGCGATATTAAGTATCGCCTGAAGCCACGGCTGATAATTTATTGTATTATTCATGGCTATACTTCAAACCCCTGAATAGAAATACGGTTAAGGTCATAAAGATCGCGTGTGCGACCGGTGACCTGAATGTACTGAACAATAGCGGTATAAATATCGTAGCGCGCGGTTTCAATTTCTTGGGCTGCGCTGTGAATTGCCTGCTCTGCATTAAGCAGATCGACTACGGTTCGAGTACCGAGTTTATATTGTTCCTGATACAGCTCTCTGGTGCGCACAGTGGTTGCACGGCGCTGTGCCAGAATGTCCATTTGTCGCTGTTTATTTTCAATCTGTTCGCGAATCAAACGGACCTGATCGACTACATCCAGATAGGCAGTATTGACCTGAGCACGTGCTGCTTCTTCAGCAAAACTGGCTGCACGGGTCTGTGATCTGGTCGCCCCACCTTGATAGAAATTACTGGTGGCTTCAATCATCACAGAGTTATAAAAGCCATCATCTTCATTATTATTCGGATTGCGGCCATTAATGGCCTGACTCATACTCCCTTTGATATTAGGGCGTGTCCTCATTTGGCTTTACACCAAATAAACATGCAAGCAATGTAAATCATAGACTGGTAATTTCGTGCAAGCTTATCAAATCGGGTTGCAATCGCTCGGAAATGCTTCAATCTCGCAAACACATTTTCAACTAAATGTCTTAATTTATATAGATATTTATCAAACTCCTTATTCGATCTTTTACTATCTGATCTCATTGGAATGATGGGAATCATATCCTTGTTCTGGGCATATATTCTAATGTGCTCAGCATCATACCCCTTATCAGCAATGAGATAAGTTGCCTCGCCTACAGTATCAATCAGTTGTTTTGCA